>JBEKYG010000230.1:0-7413 GCA_049511215.1 Acidobacteriota bacterium
ATCGGCGAAGTGCTTGTGCTCGCCTGCCGCTTTGAGCTCGGCATGGAGCTTCTGGCTTCTTGCTTCCGGCTCCTGGCTTCTAACGAGAACAAAATTCTCGTTGCGCGGCGCATAACGGGCTAGATACCCGACTCCTGTGATTACTGCGATCTGAGAATTGAGCGAAGTTTTTGGCGAGGCCTCACTCGAGTGCATTAGGGTTTTTTCAAAGTCTCGTCGTGCGCTCCTACATTGCGGAGAACAATTCCGTCCCCCTCAATTTCGAACGTCAAACGGACCGAGAGGCCCGCGCGTGCTTCCCATATGCGATCCGTCCCCTGAACCCTCTTGACTCGCAGGCCAGGATGACGCGGATTGTCGGCGAGCAAGCGAAGCGCCCTTTTGACCCGCTCTGCGTTATCGTCGGCCAGATCGCTGTAGGCGCGTCGGAAACGGTCAGTATATCGCAGCCGCATCACCGCTTCCTCTTTCTGCCCCTGTCCAGCCTGGCGATGAGATCATCCACACCCGCGGTCTCATGAATGTGACCGGCAGCAATGTCATCGCTGGCTTCGCGTTCCCCGCCTTGCCACGATTCGGACCAAAAATACATCTGACTCTTATCGATGAGTTTCTTTGGCGTGAGAATAATGCTGTCGTCGGTGACGCGTACCTCGATGTAATCGCCTTCTTCAATATGAAGAGCACGGCGAGCTGAAGCAGGCAGAGTTATCTGGCCACTACGAGTGACCTTAGTAAGGGAAGTATCTTCCATCGAGGTGACTCCTAATTTAGTAATTCAGTAAAATGCTAAATCATCGGTTGATTCCTGTCAAGACAGTGGGCCGGCTTCCGGTTCACTGCCGGTGTGCCGATTTCTCGCTCTACTCGCGGCATCCGCATTCCGCGTCGGCCGACGAGAATCAACAATCTTGAATTTGGCGCTACCGCGAACCTATTGAGGATCAGAGATTATAGTGACGCTATTCAAAGGATCGATGTGTCGCCCCTTCGGGGCTGGGAATTTTATTTCTGTCAATATATTTCATGATCATCAATAGGCCGATTTTTTTTTGCAAGTCGAATATCACCGCCGCGTCATCCATGTGACTGTTGCGATGATCCATTCCCAGCCGGGGCGGATCAAGACTCTTGCTGCACAGTGTTTGCGTCATCGGGAGGCCTGATATGAAACACCTTCGCTCTTCGTTCTTCCTTTTCATTTTCCTCACAGTGCTGACAAGCGGGAATGCCTGGGATGATGGGCTGATCGTGATCTACCCTCCGCCCTCGATGCCGCACCCGCCCTATTCGTTTGCCCCGCTGGCGGTCAAGTACCATCACGTCACGGTGCAGATCGTCGACCAGGTGGCCGTGACCCAAGTCGACCAGGTGTTCTACAACCCTGCGCCGGTGCGGCTCGAGGGCACCTACCTCTTCCCAATTCCCAAGGGGGCTCAGATTGACCGATTCGCCATGGATATCGATGGAAAGATGATCGATGCGGAGTTGTTGGACGCGGGCAAAGCCCGGCAGATATACGAGGACATCGTCCGCAGGATGCGTGACCCGGCACTGCTCGAATACGCCGGGCAGGGGCTGTTTAGGGTACACATCTTCCCGATTGAGCCGCACAGCGAAAAGCACATCAAGTTGAGCTATACGCAGGTACTCCGTCAGGAAAGCAACCTGATGAAATATGTCTATCCGCTCAACACCGAGAAGTTCTCGGCACAACCAGTCGATAGCGTCTCGATCAAGGTGGAGTTGACCGGAAACCGCAACCTCCAATCCATCTATTCCCCAAGCCACGCGGTTGAAGTCCGCCGGCCTGATGCGCGCCGGGCCATCATTGGTTTCGAGGCCAATCACGTCCTGCCTGACGCAGACTTCCAGCTGTTTTTCTCCTTCCGGCCGGATGGAGACGTGGGGCTGAATCTGCTGGCCTTTAATGACGGCGTCGAAAGTGACGGCGGCTACTTCCTGCTCCTCGCCTCCCCCTCAGCCCGGCTGGCCGGCGAGCAGATCGTTCAGAAGGACGTGGTTTTCGTGCTGGACACCTCCGGTTCGATGGCCGATGGCGGCAAACTCGATCAGGCCAAGCGGGCGCTGAATTTCTGCCTCCAGAACCTCAACCGCGGCGACCGGTTCGAGGTCGTGCGCTTCTCCACCGAATCTGAATCGCTTTTCCAAAAGTTGGTGCCGGCCGATAAGGAGCACCTCGACAAGGCCGCTGCCTTCGTGAAGGATCTCCGTCCCATCGGCGGCACAGCGATCGACGAGGCTTTGGCGGCCGCGGTTTCTCCGGCCGCAAGTCCGGGCCAGCCGGAACGGCCCTACATCGTCGTCTTTCTGACCGATGGCAGACCCACCGTAGGCGCCACCGATGAAACGCAAATCCTGGACAGGGTCAAGCGCAGCGCCTCCGGCCGCGAGGTTCGCGTCTTCTGCTTCGGCATTGGGACCGACATCAATACCCACCTGCTGGACCGCTTATCCGAGGAGACCCGCGGGGCCAGCCAATACGTGTTGCCCCAGGAGGATATCGAAATCAGCGTCTCGAATTTTTACGCGAAAATCAGCCAACCGGCGCTGGCCAACCCGCGGCTGGAAGTTTCCGGCTCCGTGCGCATGCTCGAAATGTATCCATCTGACCTGCCCGACTTGTTCAAGGGCGAGCAGTTGATGGTATTCGGGCGCTACAAAGGGAGCGGCACCGCGAGCTTGACCCTGACCGGTTCAGTGAATGGGCGCGCCAGAACATTTACCTATCCGGCCGAATTTCCGGACCGTGCGACCGCGCAGGGCTTCATCCCGCGGCTATGGGCAACCCGGCGCGTGGGTTTTCTGCTGGACCAGATCCGATTGCATGGTGAGAACAATGAACTGCGGGATGAAATTACGCGCCTGGCCCGCCAATACGGCATCATCACGCCCTACACTGCCTACCTGATCGTCCAGGACGAGACCAGGCGCCATATCCCGATCGCCAGCCAGACCCTTCAGAACATCAGCAGGCGGGAGGACCTGGTGAATGAAACCCTGCGCATGTACAACGAAATGGGAAATGCCAAAAGCGGCTATGGCGCGGTAGGTGGCGCCCAGACCAACAGCGCCCTGAAGTCGGCGGAACAGGTCGGCGCACCGGCCCAGGCCAATGCCTACGCATTGCGCGGCCAGCAAGCGATGGATGCAGCGGTCCAAGGCCGCGTCGACCAGGTCATCAACGCCCAGCAGAGCCGCTATATCAATGGCCGGAATTTCTACCAGAACGGCGATCAATGGATCGACGCCAACGTGCAGAGCCAGGCCGGTGCCAGGATTATCCAGATCAAATTCAACTCGCCCGAATACTTTGATCTGATGTCGAAACATCCTGACATGCCCCAGTGGCTGTCGGTGGGCCGCAATGTTCAGGTCGTGCTGGGTAACACGATCTATCAGATCGTCGAATGAACAATTTTCGCGATTTGGGTCTTAGAAAGGAGATATGTATGCATATTCGCGCCATGGGCTACGTTACGCTGATTCTCATGACCCTATTGGGAACAGCCGCATATGGATCGGCCGCCACCGCGGCCGCTCCTCGAATGGAAGTTTGCTTTGTTCTGGATACTACAGGCTCGATGGGGGGGCTGATCGAGGGAGCGAAGCTCAAGATCTGGTCGATCGCCAACCAGATGATATCCGCCAAACCCACTCCTCGGCTCAAGATTGCCCTCATCGGCTATCGCGATCGGGGTGACGAATACATCACGCGCCGTTATGATCTGAGCGATGATATCGACACCGTCTACGCCAACCTCAAGAAGTTTCAGGCTGGTGGCGGAGGCGACTTGCCCGAGTCGGTCAACCAGGCCCTCAACGAGGCAGTCTCCATGATTCATTGGAGCACGGATCGCAACGTGCTCAAGCTCATCTTCCTGGTAGGGGACTCTCCGCCTCACATGGACTATCCGGACGACGTCAAGTATCCGACAACTTGCGAATTGGCGGTGACGAAGGACCTCATCATTGACACGGTTCAGTGCGGGTCGTATGAGGGGACCACCTCCATCTGGCAGGAGATCGCGAACCGCGCCGAAGGGAAATTCGTTGCCATCAGCCAAGCCGGAGACATGCAGGTTGTCAGCACACCTATGGATGGAGAACTGGCCACTCTCAACATGGCCATCGGTCGTACCCTGGCGCCTTACGGAGCAGCGATCGCCCGGACGGCCGTCATGGCCAAGCAGGCGGTTTCCGAGGTTGCTGCCGCGCCCATCGTCGCAGATCGGCTGGCTTACAATATCAACACCGATAAAGCCGTTCAGGGAAGGGGTGATCTTGTCGACGACCTGAAGGCCAAACAGGTCGTACTCGCGCAAATCAAAAAAGAGGAACTGCCGCCAGAAATGCAAAACATGACCATGGAGCAGAAGGAGGCTTATCTCAAGAGCAAGGCTGAGGAGCGCCAGAAGCTGCAGATCCGCATTGCCGAACTGGTCAAGCAAAGGCAGGCCTACATCCAGGAAGAGATGCGCAGGCAGACCGGCAAAGGCGGCTTTGATGAACAGGTGCAGACCATGATCACCGAGCAGGCCAAGGCTAAAGGTATCCAGTACACCAGGGGAGACCGTAAGAAGTAGCCAATCGAAAATCGTGCAATTGAAACGGCAAGTGGATCCCCGCCGCCGGACGGGGCCTAATCTTGGCCGGTGGCTAATCGGTCCGCCAGCCGCTGCTGAACGGTTGCGTAAACTTCCCCGGGCGCAATGTCCATGCATGCGTTCCTGCTGCATCTGCTCTGGCGGCCGTTATATACCGTGAAGCATGGACTGCAGGCGAGGGCGCGGTAGATGACCCGGACCCGATTGCCCAACGGCCGCCACAACAGCGGAGTTTCCGGTCCAAACAGGACCACAACCTCGATATCCGTTATGGTCGCAAAGTGGGCCGGCCCACTGTCGTTCGTGACCATCATGGCCGACTTGCTGTATAGGGTCAGCAACTCCCGCAGCGTGGTTTTGCCCGCGACTGACCGGC
Organism: Acidobacteriota bacterium; assembly: GCA_049511215.1. Lineage (GTDB taxonomy): Bacteria > Acidobacteriota > UBA6911 > UBA6911 > UBA6911 > JAFNAG01. The sequence continues at coordinate 5,005 of JBEKYG010000230.1, forward strand.
AACGGGCGTCGCCAACGCTCGCTTCAAGTCTGGCGATGGTCTCCGCCTCCCGGGGTGAGCCCGTCAGCAGCACGAATGAAGACGGGATGCCCGCCAGGATCAACTTCGCCAGTTCGACGTAGCGCTCATCCGACCATTTGCGCAACGGGATCGCCTCCCGGTCGCTGATGTTGGTGTTGAGCAGAATGAGCATGTCTTGCGGCCTGGTCCCGACCTCCAGCAGCGTGCGCTGGACACTGGCCAGTTCCTCGACAGTGGGCTGGAACCGGTCTCGTGGCGCCTCCACCGGGTTGGGGACAAACTCGATGCGGGGAAAATCTCCAGCGGATTTTTCCACCGCCTTCGCCAGAACCTCAAACATCTGGCTGACATGAATGTGCGGATTGAACTTCACCCGATGCGTTAACAAATCCCCGCGAGAGGGGCCTTCCCCAAAATAGGCGTGACATCCCACGCGCCGGCGGCAGCCGCTGAGCAAGCCGATCAAGGCAGTAGCCCGCGAAAAAAAGTCCAGGTCCACGGCGCAATCAATCCGCCTGCGACGAATGCGGAGCAGACCCCCCAGCGCGTCCAACACAAGGTGCGTCAGCGCATCTGTGCGCAGAATGAAGGTGTTTTCCCGAGGAACGAAATCCAGGATCTGCAGCAGCTCGCGGCTTTCAGCGAAAGTCATAAAGTAGAGGTTGCCGCGCCCCACCAGCTCCGCCAGCGAACGCAGCGCCGGACCAAGCGTAATCAAGGCTCCAAGCTCCGAAAGCTTGATGATCAGAACGCTCCTGGGCTTGTCCGCCGCGGCGGCGGGCTTGAACAGCCAGCTTACAACAGCCAGCAGACTGCTGGCGAGCAGGCACAACGGGACGCCGATCCACGCATCAACCCGCCGCATCGTCGACACTTTCATGGCTGATCAACCCTGCGCCTTACCTACCACATCCAGGGCGCTCAACGATTCCTAACCAATACTCGATCCAACACCTGAAGAATCTGCGCACCGCCCAATTTCAATTCGGCCAGCCGCTCTTGGGGCACGAGGGCAAACACTCGCCCTCCAGCCCTCCAGAGCGATTCGAACTCTGCCCGTGTGAGCAGGATCCGCGGTGCATCCTGGTACTTCATTCCGGGGATGAGGGAGTAGGCCATGCCATCCAACACCTCGACGCGCAATGGTTCATAGAAGTTTAACGAGTTGGCAGATTCAAAATCGCCTACCACCACCAGATGGTCGCCCGGGCGCGCCTCTTGCGCGACGGCGAGCGCGAACTTCTTTGAGGAAATCAGGTCCTCGCAGATCATGAGACTCCAGTGGATCATGCCGCAAACGGCCATCATGACTACCGCCACGCTCACTACCGCCTGCATGCGTCGGCGATGCATTTCAAACCAGAGCGCCGCTGGAAATCCGATTGCGAGCGAAACGATCGTCGCAGCAGCAGGCCTGAGCAGGTTCCAAAGAATCGGCGCGGGCAATTCCGCCAAGATGCTGTAATCCGCCTCGTAGACTATACCCGTACGCGCGGCCGCGGCATGTCCGAATGTATGCCCGGTGACGACGAACCAGATGGATGCTCCCACACCAACTGCCAGGAGCACAACCCCGAGAACGGCCAGTCCGCGAAAGGCCCACTTTACCGTTCTGCTGTTATCTGTCCGGCTCAGAGCCAGGCCGACCAGAAGCGATAGTGCCGGGAGTATCGGAAACGCATAATGCTCCAGCCTGGCCGATACTGAATAGAAGCCGAGAATGACGCCCAGCCAGGCAAGAACCAGCTTCACGAGGATGCGCTGATTGTGGTCAGCCAGCTTGCGACTTGCCGTAAACGCCGCGGGGAGAAACGCTGTCCACGGGAAGAACCAAACCGGGATCAGGGCCCAGAATGTGACGAGCGGCAATGACCAGAGAATTGGCGGGTCGTGCTTGCCGAAGAAGCGCAGGAATTGTTCGTTTACAAAAAAAGCCCAAAGGAAACCCTGGTTCCGAATTGCCGCCAGCCAGTGCCATGGTACCGCGAGCACGAGGAATAGAATCAAGCCTGGCAGCACGTGCAGCGTGCGCCACTTCGGCCAGTCACGCCTAAGCAGGTAGAATACGACGATGATGCCGACCGGGAAAGCCACACCGATCAGGCTCTTGGTCATGACTGCGCCCGCAATTGCCGCGTAGAAGAGCAAAGCGCGCCGCAGCGAATGCAGCGGGTCGAGATACCACTCGAGAAAAGCATACATGGCGACGGTGACAAACAGCACCAGCCAGATGTCGTGCAGTGTCTCGCGGGTGAAGAGATACGTCCCTACCGAACAAGCCGTGCACAGCCCCGCGATTATCGCAGCCCGGTCGCCTGAAGCACGCCGCGCGAGCAGCGTTACTACCCACACAAGCAGAATCACACCGAGAGCAGTCGGCAGCCTGAG
>JBEKYG010000231.1:0-7408 GCA_049511215.1 Acidobacteriota bacterium
GGCTACAGCTTCAACCTCGACGGAGCTACCCTATATCTGTCGCTGGCCTCGATCTTCATTGCCCAGGTCTACGGGATTCCTCTTGATATCAAAACCCAGCTCGCCATGATGCTCACGCTCATGGTCACCTCCAAGGGCGTTGCCGGCGTGCCGCGTGCTTCGCTGGTAATCCTGGCCGGCACCGTGGCCAGCTTCAATCTGCCGATGGAAGGAGTCGCCCTGTTGCTCGGCATCGATCAAATCCTCGACATGGGCCGTACCGCCACAAACGTGACCGGCAACTGCGTTGCGGCGGCCGTGGTGTCGCGATGGGAGGGAGTACTCGATGAGGAGAAGATGCTGACTTTTTGAAGAGCTGTCCCTGCTAATAAATCCATCCGAGCGAAAATCGACGGATACCATTTCCTTGATATGGTTCTCAAGAAAGGTGCGCCAGGTTTGAGAAGGTGGCTGGCCATTGACAAACGAGAGGAAAATTCTCAGGGAATCTCTTGCCATCCTGTGCCTTCGAACTTGCCTATGTAGTTCTTTTGCCTCATAATGTAGTTACATTGGATTTGGAGGCATGTCATGGCAAGCGTCAAGGTCGGGGTACGCGAGCTCAAAACGCGGCTCAGCGCCTATGTTCGGGCGGTTGAAGCCGGAGCCACCGTCATCATTACTGAGCGGGGCAAACCAGTGGGGAGAATCACGGCCATCCAGCAGTCGGTCGACCTTAAGATCCATGACCTGGCAAAATCCGGCCTGTTCCGTTGGAATGGGAAAAAGTTCGCGCCGGCGGGCCCTCCCATCAGATCCAGGATGCGCAAGAAAATCGCAGATATCATCGTGGAGAACCGCGGATGATCCTCTATCTGGACGCGAGCGCACTGGTCAAAAGCTACATTTTTGAGGATGGAACGGAAGAAGTCCGTCTTGCCATTGAGGAGGCATGCGTTTTAGGGACGCACATGATCAGCCGCGTGGAGGTATCCGCCGCCTTGGCGAAAGCAGTGCGGATGAAGGCATTGCAGGAGGAAGAGGCGGCCCGGTGCCTGGCGCGTTTCAGGCAGGACTGGCCCGATCTTATCCGGCTGGGATTCTCAGAAATGCTCATTGCGCATGCCGATCGGCTGGCCTGGGACCACGGCCTGCGCGGATATGGCGCGGTGCATCTGGCTGCTGCCGACCTTTGGCAGGATGCGCTGGGCGAGGTGGTCACGTTTGCCGTCTTTGACGGGAAGCTCTGGCATGCCGCCCGCGAAATCGGGCTGCTCGCCTACCCAAAACGCCTACCTGCCGGGAGGCGCCGCTGAACCTCTGAACCGCGAATACCTCCAAGGAGTTTCCGGGACGGGGACTGACGGAAACCGGGGACGCCACCCTATTTTCAGCCGAGATAACCCATAATTCGGATAGGGGCTATTCAATTGACTCCACAACCCACAACCTGTAGTGATTTGGGGTACGGAGGACTATGAACCACGAAGACCACAAAGACCTCGAAGATAAAGTCTCCAGGATATTTTTTCTTCGAGGTCTTTGTGGCCTTTGCGGTTCGCGTTTTCTTTGCCAAATTTGTGCGAGGTCGTAAGAAGCATAACCACAATATATAGAGGCTTGTGGAGTCAGTTGGATAGCCCTTATTCGGATATTGCACCACGGGAAATAGGGTGGCGCCCCTGGTTTTCTGGCATTCCGATCAGGATCAGACCGATCTGGCTCGTATCGAAGATCGCACGCACCTGTTCCAAAGAAGCCATCCGGAGGCGATCGGCTTCATCGATCACAATAAGCGTAGTCGGGTCTCCGATCTGTCTTTCCCTGGCTGCGAACTCATCCGCGACTTGACGAAAGGTCGGCTGGAGCTTGGGAACCTTCTCTCCGTTCAACCAGTCGCTGGCAACGATGGCCCTCCGTTGTTGCTCCTCATCGCGCCGGCGAATGAAATCCAGGCGCTCGATCTTTTCCCGCAACAGGGGCTGTTTGGCCAACTCCAGGAGGTCGGCGCGAGCCCGGAAGATGTCGGACTCTATGATGCCGGGAGTGTTCACAACCGCTGGTGTGTAGAACACCGTGTTTAAAATCGAACCGTCAGAGGTCTCGAGGTGGAAGCGGTCTGTTCGACTTAACTTGTTCCACCCGCTATAGTGCCTGGCAGAGAGAGTCTTGCCAACGCCGGGAGATCCGTAGCAAAGGCCGATGTATCCATAACGGCGGCAGGCATCGCAGAACTCGGCAAACCGCCGATGTTCGAGGGTCTCCACTATGACCGACGGGCGGTCGCTACTCGTTCCGGTATCGCTTGAGGGCGGGTGCTGATTGCCTCGCTTTAGGTTTGTCTGGGAATGTTGGCGGCGCATCTTCTTTCTCCGTGATGTCTCCACGCTTCATTTCGAGCAGCGTATCGACGGCGGCCTGCCGGTCTCGCAGGACCCCGCGCAGCTGTCGTCGACGCTGATTCCGGGCTCTGAGAATCTCTCGAAGGGGAACCGTGGCGCCGGCCAGCTCAGCACAGACGGCCCGGCACAAAAACTTCTCCCCGTGAAAGACTCGAAGTTCGGCCATATCGCGAGGATCAAAACGCAGGGTCACGGTTTCTCCCACGTACGCCGCCAGCGTTGTTGAGATGTAGCGGAGGTTCTGAAAGTGAATCCCATCGACACGCACCCGGCGCGTATGGGCGACGCAGAGGAGCAATAGATCCAACTGCTCCAACGAATCAGGCATTCGTGGTAGGAAGCCGCCTGCCGCCCAACGCTCGGCCGGCGGCGTTTTAGTTTCGGCGCATTCACGCCGCTGGTAAACATCCAGAATGAACGCGCGCAGCCGGGCATCGAAGTCGGCCAATGTAAGCGTCGGTTTTCCGCGCATAGTACCGCCAGCCGGTGCGTAGCCGGCGAGCTCACAGAGAAACATCTCGTTAAGCGTCAGGAAGAATCGTTCGATGCGGCCGCGGCCCCGGGGCTTACCTGGTATGGAGAAGGCTAGCCGGATCTTGAGATCGGCGCCGACCTGCTCCAGATGACGGGAGGTGAAATCGCTCCCGTGATCGGTGTAGAGCACCTCCGGGATCCCGCAAACTGTCCAGCGCGGATCCTCTTTACGCCAGATTGCCTGACGCAGCGCCAGTGAGGTGTGCAGTGCCGACGGGGACTCAAAGGAAAGAAAGTATCCTGCCACGGCGCGGCTGTAATCGTCCAGAACGACCGTGAGCCGGGGCTTGTCCGCTTTGCCGTCTGAGCGGACGAGCAAAATATCGAGTATTGAATGACCGGCCTGCCAGATGGCATTCGGCCGGTCGGCTTCGTGCCGGTGGACCAGTTCAAATGTTTCGCTGTAAACCTTTGTGCCGTCGTGGGCGAGCGTGAGGAGATCGGCAGGCAGTTTCCGGACGATGTTAAGAACTGTTCTGTAGCACGGAGCCTTTTCACCAAGTTCCTGTGTAAACCGCTGCACTTGACGATACACCGCGGTGACGGGTAGAGGCGGCTTTTGCAGAGCAAGGCCTTCGATGACCTCTTTGACCTTTGCGGAGACTGCGCGTCGCTCGCCGCGATCGTCCCGTTTTTTTCTGACCAACGCGGCCAACCCGAACTGCTGATATTGTGTCACCCAGCGCTGTGCAGTCCGGAATGGAATTCCTGCCTCGGCCGCCACGGAGCGCAACGGCCGCCCTTGTTCTAGATGTGACTGAAGCAGTCGGAATCGATCGAGTGCCAGTTTTCGGAGCATCTCCGATAATCCAGCCAGTTTGTCCATCTTGGAAGAATACGCCAAATAGCGTTGCCAAAGTTACGCCATTTAATGTTGCCAGTGATAATTGGGCTGTGGACAACCCCGGATTTCTATTTAAGATAAAATGCCTATTGACTTAGCTCATAATGCGGCAGTTCCTGCAGTCCATGACCTTCCTGGTATTGATGTACCAAGCTTTGCCGTGTCCGCGGCAGGGACATACAAAACCGTCCGGCCACCTCATCCTGCGAAGGTGATCCATGCAAGCCTCGCCGGTCGCGAACGTCTCCTGGAACTCCAGTTGGCTGCACTCCTCGTATCGCTTGACCATGGGCTTGCCGCAGTTGGAGGAAACGATCGCGAGCGTTATGAGCTAAGTCAATAAGCATTTAAGATAAAATCTGTTATCTTAAATAGTGGGGAGCGGGAAAAGGGGGCTTTCTGGCCCCGACTTCCGCCCCGGCTCTGGGAACTGGCTACGGAGAGAAAAATCGGGCTCCGGAGCCAAAATCCAAACCTGCGAGTGCGCGGATCGTAAAAAATCGCGCTATAACGTCCCAGGACGCGAGATCTCAAAGAGGCCTTTATAAGACCATGTCCAAAAATCTGCCCGCATTGCCATCCGAACACATGTTGCCGCCGATCCTCGCCGGCACGTTCACGCCCGACACGAAACGCCGTGTGGAGCAGTTTTATTTTCCCGTAGCGAGTTGCTTCGAAGCCTGGGTGACTCGCCGCCAAAGCCCGCACACGCAGCGGGCCTATCGCGAGGACTTCATGGCTTTCGTGAAGTTCATGGGAATCGAGTGGCCGGACCAGGCCTGGCAGATTCTGAAGGCATCGATCAAAGACGTGCAGGCTTTCCGGGATCAGCTCATCGCGAAGAACGCCGCACCAAAAACTCTCAACCGGAGAATCTCCTCGGTCTCGAGTTTCTACAAGTATCTCGGCGCTGCCGCGGCCGAGATCCGGCTGCCCATCACGGTTCCGAACCCAGCGCATGCGCAGTTCATCGCCCGCGAGTCCACGGATCCGCGCGAGGAGACCAAGGCATTGAGCGCCACACGGGCGCGGCAGCTTATGGGCATGCCCGCCAGCGACACGGTGCTTGACTTCCGCGATCGCGCGATTCTGAAATTTTTCCTCTACTCAGCAGCTAGGCTCTCGACCGCCTGCCGGCTGAAGGTAAATGATTTGCACATAGACGGAGACGAAGCCACGATCAGGCTTCACGAGAAGGGTGACAAGCGACGGACGATCGGACTCCATTACCAGGCTGCTCAGGCCATCAGCGAGTACATCGAAAAGGCCGGCATCACAAGTGGTCCCCTGTTCCGGCCGCGGCTCAATCCCAGGAGCCGGAAGCTCGCCGACCGAGCCATGAACCCCGTGAGCATGTATCTGCTGATCCAGAGTTACCTTGTGCGGCTGCCAGGCGCTGTCAAAGAGCACGAGAAGCCGGATGGGACCAAGAGCGGGAGCTGCGTTTACACGCCCCACTCCCTCCGGGCCACGACCGCCACCCTGCTCCTGGACGCCTCCGTCGATATCCGCAAAGTTCAGGATCTCCTCGGACACCGCCACATCACCACGACCCAAATTTACGACAAGCGCAGGCGCAGCACATCCGAGAGCGCATCACACGACGTGCCCATCTGACCCAGACCGCCGTCTGCCGTCTCAGGCTATTAGCGAGCATTGGGGGGCAAACCGGACCTCCCAACTAACAACAAAGCAGGCCTTATAAGCACCGTAGAAACCCAACGACGTCCATCTTTTCCTGGGAGGTCAACTGCAGTTGCAGCACAAAATTGAAATACTCCACCGCGAGCTCAAGGGTAAAGCAGCGACCATCATGCAAATAAGGTGGCGAGTCTTTGATGCTCGTCAGGGAAAAGTCTTGATAGTGCCGTCATGGGCCAGCATCATTTTGTTTACCAACCCCTGCTTGTAGAAACGTTTTGCCCTCAGATCGTGCACGCTGTTGTGCGTGTAGTAGGGCGCGGCGTGACCAGCCCGGGAATCTCCGCCGCGCTTCCCACCGCGATGATGTTCTCTCCCGCCCCCGCTTCGGCCCACGGCGGCGCCGCACTGCCGGCCCACATCCGCGCAATGATCACCGCCAGAGCCGTCTCCTGGGCGGTGAGTAGATGAGAGCGCACCATCAGCAAGAATAGTTAGTTTCGCGAAACACCGTGCCACTCCCTCCGCCGAAAGCTCTAAGGACGGAGCAAAGCCGTCCCTTAGAGAATTGGTAGTGCACTCGCTAGAGCGTACGCGCTCTGAACAAGAGTCAGCGCCTGTTGAGCGCCGGTCGCGTATGTCCCGGCAGAAGCCTTATCGTCCGCCAGGCGGTCACCGCAGAAGAGGCAAATCTCGTTCGAGACCAGCTGGTAATCCGTAGTAAACCAGAGAGACTGGAACTCATAAATCAACCCTGGGCCATCGGTTGTTCCAACACCTGCTGCGAGGTTGGCCAATTGGCTCGAACCATTTGGCACGATCATCGAGCTCACAGACAAAAAGAACTGTGGAAATGCGGTTTCAAAAAGCAAGTTTTGAAGGTTGACCTCCTCCTGCAAGAGAGCAGCCTGGGGCATTATGTAGTTCGAGATAATTGTCTCACCGATTGCAGCGGGCAACTGGCAACTCAGCACATCTCCGAAGGCGGCTGTAGTTGCCGCACGGCCCGCAGTGGCGATGCTTAATCCGTATTCAAAGTAGGCTTCTGCGAAGATGCTGCCTCCCTGCTTTGCCATGTCCATTGCGGTGTTCAGGGCCAAGGTGCCAAGAAAGTTGGCTGCCTTGGCCGCGACTGGCGCTGAGAGAAGCGCGGCCGAAGAGGAACACGAGTCCGAATACGCCGTGGAATACAGGGTTTGGGCGATAGCCGGCCCATTTTGGTTCTGTTGAACGGAGCCGGCCAGCCCCATGATCAGTTCGGACGGATCGTAATTCGGCCCGCTGATGAGCTTCAGACTTTGAAGCGTGGAAATGATCGCCCCGCCGCACTTCGGGTAATCCTCATACACCTTAAATGACCCCTGAAGTAAGTCGGCGATCAGCTGAATCTCGAGGGCTAATTGATTCGCCCCTGCGCTCCCAAACTGTTTGCTCAAATCATCCACGATGGGACCAATCACTGTCGCAAGATTGGCGAGGTTGGCCAGTGCGATTCCTGACTGTTGGACCCATTCATTCTGTACTGCGGCCTGAATCTGGGCGTAATCATTCTGCAAATCCTGCGTTCCTCCGGGCACCAAAACAAAATTAACGTAGCCATAGGCCCAAAGAAGCGTCTGAGCCAAAAGATCGACCGAAATCTTCGAAGCAGCGAGAGGTTGACCGCCCGCGTAAACCCAGACTCCGCTGATCCCGCAACAATTCGCCGACCTGTTCATCGAGTTCGTAAGGAAAGCCGAGAGGTATTGCGCCTGCGGGCCGAAGGGAGAATTTTTGTACTGAGTCTGCTGCGCGTACGAATTGGGATCCCCTTTGAAGTAGAGATCGTAACGGACGTCCTGATAGAGCACCGGGAGTGAGAAGGTATAGTTCGTGGCGTTCTGTGTGATGGTGTAGGTGGCGCTGGCCACGTTACTCTGCGTATGGCCCGAGGCAGTGGCGATCGCCCGGATGGTCTCCGTTGCGCTGACCGTGATAGGCCCATTGTATTTGACTGAGGCCGTCGTCG
>JBEKYG010000232.1:0-7401 GCA_049511215.1 Acidobacteriota bacterium
AGATACCAGAGGGTGAGGGCGCTTGCGTCCATGCTCGTGGGCAACCCTTGGACGATTGGCTACTTCTCGAGTCCTCAGATGGAATCCGCGGTTCGCAAAGCACTCAGCTCCACCCATTTCGACGTTATCTTCGTCTTTTCCTCCTCGATGGCACCCTACGTGGCCGGCGTCGACGACATCCCGAAGATCCTCGATTTCGTCGATTCCGATGCATGCAAGTGGCTGCAATACGCGCAGTTCAAGCCGGCTCCCGCAAGCTGGCTTTATTCCTATGAGGGGAAGAAATTAGGCCGGTTCGAAAAGGAGATGGTGGAAGCTTTCGACGTGTCGACATTTGTTTCATCCCGCGAGGCACGGTACCTGTCCGGCGGCAACAGTAAGCCCAAGATCCGGTTTGTGCAAAACGGGATCGACATCGAATACTTCAGCGTCCCCCGTGCCCAGCAACCCGCAAACACTATCATTTTCACCGGCGCCATGGATTACTTCCCCAACATTGATGCCGTTTCCTTTTTCGCGCGGGACGTGCTTCCCATCGTGCGTCGGGCATTCCCGGATGCTCAGTTTTTGATAGTGGGCAGCCGTCCCGCCGGTGCAGTCCAACGACTCTCGGCTCTGCCGGGTGTCCAGGTGACCGGTGCGGTGCCGGACGTCCGTCCTTTCCTGGCAAAATCCAAGGTAGCGGTCGTTCCGATACGCATTTCCCAGGGAATCCAGAACAAAATGCTCGAAGCCCTGGCTGCCGGACTACCTGTCGTAACGACGCCGGCCGCGGCGGAGGGCCTCAAATTAACGAGCAATTTGCCCGTGGCAATTGCCGAGGACGCCGCGACCTTTGCCGACCGCGTGATCGAGTTTATGCGCCGGCCGGCCACAGCCTCCCAAATCGCCGCCTGCCGCCACAACTTGAAGCAAGACTACGATTGGGACACCAACCTTTCCACCTTCGACACCCTGCTGGAAGTTTCGATTTCCAAGGCAGGGACCGATCCTGGGGCCGCGCGCATCCTGCGTCCAGCTGTTTCCCCACCTGTGAACCAACACTGATATTATGATTGCCAAGTTTATACGCCCTAAGGGTGTAATCGGAAGTGGGAGTCACTCCTGGAAGAATCAAAACAAAAACGCCACGGATTCCACGGATTTCACGGATTTGTTAAAAAATTCTCGATCATGTACTGGGGCCGGCAGAACACCACGCGCAAGCTTTGCATTACCTGACCGCCACGGGACTCCGGCTGGCGCTGCTCCTCAACTTCGTCACCAGGTCGCTCCAGTTCAAACGTATCATCCGCTAGGCTTTTTGAATCCGTGTAATCCGTGGAATCCGTGGCGTTTTTGTTTATTAGCCCAATTCGCTCTGAAAGCGGTGGCAAGCTACTGACTCTCACTTCCGATTACACCCGGATTGAACCAAATGCCGCCGGAATTCGTATCATTCCATTGAATCGTGGGAGGAGAATATGTTCGCTCTCGCCGGAATGTTTGTGATGCTGCTGGTTCTTGGGATTGCTGTGATGGCCGTTAAGGCCCTCATTGCCCTGGCTTTTTTCCCGATCAAGATCGGTTTCGGCATACTCAAGCTTGTGCTCACGCTGCTGGTCGGCGTACCGTTGCTGATCCTTGGGGTTACGATTGCGGCTGCTGCAATTCCTCTCGTACTGGTTGGGCTTCCCATCCTGTTGCTGGTACTACTCATTCTGAGCTTCATAGCGGCCCCATTTATCATTGCTCTCAAGGCCCTCTTCTAACCGGAGTGGCACCTTCCCACCCAGCCCGCACTGCTCACGGGGTTTCGTAGCGAGGCGGCGCAGACGGGCACGGATACGCGCCGCGCGACCGAGGGCCTCGCATTGGCCTTCAGCTCCCGCTTTGGAGACCTCCCCTTATTGATTGGTCGTAGCTCTCCTAACTCCAAGACGCTATGAATGCCTCGTCGAAACCGATCAAGGAGACCCAGCTACGGTTGAAAAGATAAGGCACAAAAAAATCAAATGGTTAGCGCTGATTTGGACCCTGCTCGTCCCGACAGAACGATCGGAAGCAACCCGCGGTGCTGTAGTATTTGCCCCATTCTGCCGATAGGTTGAGTACGAACCAGGATGGTTTCGGGCGAAGCCCGTCCCGCGGGTGCCGAAGCGGTTGGATATCAGCGGGCAAAATGCGGTTGAGGCAGCAAATCGCAGTGAGGTAGCATGACACGCATTCTCATTATTGACGATGATGAAGCGATCACCACGCTGTTGCGCAGGGCCCTGGAGCGCAACGGTTATGAAGTGACGACGGCAGCCAACGGACGGGAAGGCGTGCGGCTCTTCTGCTCTGCGCCGGCTGACTTAGTCATCAGCGACATCCTGATGCCGGAGATGGACGGCCTCGAGGCGATCAAAGAGCTGCGGCGATGGTCTCCGAACCTGAAGCTGGTAGCCGTTTCCGGCGGAGGCCTACGCTTAAAAATGGATGTACTCCGAGTTGCCGAACTCCTGGGTGCCGCGGCTACCTTTGAAAAACCCTACAAGATCGAAGACCTGCTTGCCACGATTCGACAATTACTGGCCAGGACCGCAATCGTCAACTCCGCGAAACAGCGGGACGATCCGTTTTCCAAGCCATAGGTTCAGGCCGCTTTTGCTAAAACTGGAAAAACGAAAGGTCCCCTCTTCGCATGCCATTGCCGGCTCAGCCGGGCAGCAACCCAACCGACTTGCAGACGCTCAATGCGATTCAGACCGTGGGAAAAAACATAGCCACGAATAACACGAATAGCGAGGCGGAAAGGATTTTTTGCCGCCAAGACTTCTCCAAGGCTCCAAGACGCCAAAAGTTTTATCGGTGATTTCTTATCTTAGCGTCTTGGCGTTAGATTTTGGTTGAGGCTATGCCGCCTCGTATGATTCGTGGCTGATCTTTTTTTGTAGGGTCTGAATCACAGAGACGCTCTCAGGATTCGTGACTGCACCACGGCTGCCATCCCCTATAATAGCGTTTCGGAGGTGAGCATGGTTGATCTAGCGCGGATGTCGAGCGAGGATCTGATCCGGCTGTTGGATGTTTATGCCAAGAACTGGTTGGCCCATGACGGTTCCTGGTTTCTGGCCGCAGAGGAGAGGTTCGGCATGGAAACTGCAATCGAGCTGGACCGGGAATCCTGGCGGCGCTTCTCCGTGGCCGAGGCCCGGCGCATCATGGAGGCCTTTGCGATTCCCGCGGGCGGTGGTCTGCAGGCGCTTGAGAAAGCCCTGAACTATCGGCTTTATGCCATGGTCAACATGCAGGCTGCGATTTGGACCGAGGATGGTGCCCTGGAATTCCGAATGGTCGGATGCCGGGTACAGTCGACACGCCGCCGAAGGGGCCTGCCCGATTTCCCGTGCAAGTCCGTGGGCATCGTCGAATACACCGAGTTTGCCAAAACCGTCGATCCGCGTATCCGGACGGAATGCGTGGCTTGCCCACCCGATCCGACCGGCGACTCATACTGTGTCTGGCGCTTCACCCTTATCGGGGATGAACGTAACGAAGCCGAACAGCCCTATGCAAAATCGAATAACCGCCAAGACGCCAAATGAGCCGGGCCTTCTTGGGATCTTTGAAGCTGTGAAAAATTCGATCTTCACCATTTACCACAAAGACTCGAAAACTCAAAGACGCAAAGAAGGTCTCAAAACAAAGGATCTCTTCGCGCCTTAGAGTCTTCGATTCTTGGTGTTGGTCCGATGTATCCCGGTAGTCTCCCAGGTGCCAATTTATTCACATCTTCTTTGGATCCTGGCGGTTGGTCCTTTTTGCTAATTCCTATCTGCCTTTTTCGCTGTCCAGCGAACCGAATAGAATCCGGAACCCCTGACACAACCATGTCCGCAAGCAACGTGAGTTCTTCTCAGTTTCCGAGTCCGTATCAGGAGTGCTTGAGTCGCTCCGACACAACGAGATCACTGCATCTTGGTGATTTTATGTGTTTTAACGCCACAGGGTGACCATGCCTAAGGCAATAGTTTCCATTAATGGAAACTATTGCAAATAAATATAAAGCCGGATCTCCTGACAGAGTACATAGATATCTTGTGGAAAAAATTTCCTCTAAAAAATCTGTTGACGCACTCCGGCACATCTGTCAGAGTTAACTATGGTCGCTGTAGTTAGCGTGACCTTGAACACCGGCAGAAGAGCGACGGACGGGCTTAACAAGTTTGTTCGTTGCACTAGGAGGCTGGAGCCAACCGGAGGAAACCAATCACCGGCTGGTGTTGTTGGGGGAAAAACCCAATAACGGGTAGCACCTTCTGGCTGATGCTCGATCCCGGGCAACGGGATAGAGGATACCGAAAGGGTCGGGTCAAGGAAGCGGAATTACAGCGGCCATTTTCTTTTTATCCCCACCCAAGGGCTCGTGCAAGAACTACTTGGCATTTTGCTGCTGGTCCCCAGGCCCGCTGGCAAGGTGCGAGCGACGAGCATACCCGGTGTGGTATGTAAGCAGCGAGCAACGCAGCCGGGGGGCCTGCGGGCCGCAGCCCGAAGGGGCGCGGCGGCGGGCGGGCATCTGCGGCGTTGCCGCTCCTCGACGATGCACAGCGGCATCGCCTGCGTCGCGGCGCCTTGCATCTGCCCGCCCGGCGCTCGCGCCAATGTGTAAACGTTATTCCTTGACCGGCCCTCAGGCCATTCCGAGGAGCGACTCTTCGACCGCCCCTTGGACCATTTGAACTTTGTAGCCGTTGTCCCGCATCGGGCTGGCGCCCTCGGTTGCCGCTTGTCCTGCCGCCGCGGCGACGGCGCCGTCGATCTTCTTTCCGATCAGGAGCTTTTCCGCCGCCTCGACCCGCCATGGATATGGGCCGACGCCGCCGAGCACGATGCGGGCTTTGCTGACATTTTGATTCTCGAACTGCAAAACCAAGCCAACGCTGGCCAGAGCGAAGTCCCAGGCGCGGCGCGCTCGGATCTTACGATAGGAGCTGCGCACCCGGCCACTGACGGACGGCAGATGGATCGCAGTCACAATCTCACTGGGCGCCAGGACATTTTCCTTTTGAATGTTTTTGTCCGGACCGACGAAGAAATCTTCAATCTTGATCATCTTGTTTCCAGCCGGGCCGGCGATCGCGAGTTGTGCCTGGAGGGCCACCAGTGCGACTGCTGTGTCCGATGGGTGGACGAAGAAACATGGACCGCCTCCAAAAATGGCGTGATACTGGTTTTCGCCATCCATGGCATAGCAGAGATCACCGCCTTTCCGGGCACAGTGGAAGTCGCCGCGGAAATACCAACAACGTGGTCGTTGGCAGATATTTCCACCAATCGTCCCCTGGTTGCGCAGCTGCGGACTGGCGACTTCGGTCGCCGCCTGTGCCAGGACTGCAGCTTTTTCAGCGATTGAGGCGTTAGTGGCGACCTCCGAAATTGTCGTAAGAGCACCGATTTTCAGCCCGCCATCCGGCTGGGCGGAGATCCCTTTCAGTTCTTTGAGGCCGCTGATGCTGACGACTCTCTCTATCGGGACAATCTCGTCACGCATGCATCCTAACAGGTCGGTACCACCTGCATGGAGGATGCTACCCTTAGTGCTCAGCGTCCTGATTGCCGCCGCAACGGAACCGGCATTGATATAGGAAAAGTTTTTCATCATGGCTCATCCCCTTTTCTTCGTGCCGAGCAAATCCAGGATCGTCTTAGGCTCGATCGGGCCGTGAGTCGGCCGGACGCCGATCGCATCGTAAATGGCATTGGCGATCGCCGATGCCGTCGGCACATGAGCCGGTTCGCCCAGGCCTTTGCAGCCGACGATATTGCACTCCGTGTCCCTGGGATCGATGGGTAATACCTGATGATCTGTAGGAACATCGAGTGACGTAGGCACCTTGTAGTCGTGAAAATTGACGTTGCACATTTTTCCCGTCTGCCGGTCCAATACCCTTCTTTCTGTCAGGGCATAACCGAGGCCCTGAGTCATGCCGCCATAGACCTGGTTCTCGAAGGTCTTCCGGTTGATGACCCGGCCGCTCTCATTCGCCCCGAGGAGTCGCACGACCCTGATTTCGCCGGTTTTGGTATTGACCTCAACCTCGGCGAAATGGGCGCCGAAGGGCATGACCGTCTTGTTTGCAGGATTGGCTTCCCGGTTACCGATGGTTATCACATCCCTGACACCATGCGCCTGCATAAGCTCCTGTACCGTCTTCTTCTTGTCCGGGCTGCCGCGGCTGACGATGGAGTTGTTCTGCAGCTGGAGGTCTTCGACCGGAACGCCGAGGTCTTCCGATGCCCAAGAGAAGAGTTGACGCTTAACGAGCCAGGCGCCGCGGCGCACGGCGGGAATCAGCCCGGGCAGAGTCATGCTGCCGCCGCTGGTCTGGGCATAGGGAGTCACGGCAGTGTCGGCATTTTCAATGCGAACGTTATCGAGAGGTATGCCCAACTCCTCCGCGGCGACCATACAAGAGGCCGTCTTGGTCCCCGTGCCGAGATCCATGGCTCCTGTCTTGATGGTCACGCCGCCATCCGAAAACATCCTGATTTCCGCGGGATATGGAGGACCCCCGCTGCCCCCTTGCCAAAGTCCGGCCGCCACGCCGAAGCCGCGCTTGATATGACTGTCACTCTTTTTCGCCGCGCGGGCTTCTTTCCAGCCGAACGCCTTGGCCCCTTCGACCAGGCATTCCTTTAAACCCTTGCTGGTATAGGGCAGATTCCGGGATTGGCTGACTTCCGCGTAATTCTTGAGGCGGAACTCCACGGGATCCATGCCGATTTTTTCGGCCAGCATGTCCATCATCTGCTCGAGGCACCAATTGCCGGCGGGAAAGCCAGGCGCGCGGAATGCCCGGGCACGGCCCGCATTGATGTAGAACGTGCTCTCGCTGATCTGGACATTCGGACACTGGTAGAGTTCCCCGACCTGAAAACCGACTCCGGTCCCGTACGAATAAGCCCCGCAAGTTGCGATATTCGTCAGCTGCAGAGCGGTCAGGGTCCCGTCTTTCTTCACGCCTGCCTTGAGCGTCATCCTGGCATCCGGCCGGTTGCCCACAGCCAGGAGCGTCTCCTCACGGGAGAGCATCAGTTTCACCGGCCTGCCGGTCTGGCGGGCCAGGAGTGCGGCGATGACC
Organism: Acidobacteriota bacterium; assembly: GCA_049511215.1. GTDB lineage: Bacteria > Acidobacteriota > UBA6911 > UBA6911 > UBA6911 > JAFNAG01. The sequence continues at coordinate 7,110 of JBEKYG010000232.1, forward strand.
GTGTATTTGCCCATCTCCAGCTTGGCTCCGAAGCCGCCGCCGAAATAGCGGCAGATCACCCTCACCTTGTTGATCGGCACACCCATAAGTTGAGCGAACGGGAAGAGGACGGCATCGTAAACACCCTGCGTTGAATCCCAGATCGTCACCTTGTCGCCGTCCCACTTCACCACCGAACCGTGTGTTTCCATGGGCACATGGATCTGGAAGTTGGTATAAAAGGTCTCCTCCAAAACCACATCGGCCTCGGCGAAACCTTTCGCCACGTCGCCCCTCTTGCTCACGCGTGGAT
>JBEKYG010000233.1:0-7358 GCA_049511215.1 Acidobacteriota bacterium
GACGTTATTATGATCGGCTGAGAGCAGGACCGGACCGGCACCGCCACCGCCGAAGCCTCCCCGGCCACCAGCGCCGCCGCCACCTCCCCGGCCGCCGCCACCGCCGCCACGCAGACCCACAAGATTTCCGGGATTCGGATCATCGGTGCGGAAATGTGTCAGGGTGTAGCGGTGGGTCGTGTCACTCAGGTAGACGGCGTAATCCGTGGTATTCTGGCCGCTGGTTTCCCTATAGAAGAGAACCTGCATGTCGGGTGAGTAGCGGTGATTCGACATGCGGGTGTTGTTTTCATAGATTATTTTGGTGCTCTTGTCGTCGAACGGGGGCAGCCATTGCATCACGCGATCTTTTCGCGGAGGACCCTGCTGGCCGCCTCGGCCCTGGGCTGCATCACCGGCCGCCGCCGCGCCGCCTGCTCCCCGAGCCGCCGCGCCACCACGTCCTCCCGCACCGCCACGACCTGTCGTGCCGGCAGCTCCGGCGGGCGCCGGATCCTGCTCCAGATAGGTAAATCCCTGGCCGTCCGTCCGCCACGCCATTTCGCGTTTTCCCTGCTGTTCGGCTCCAGCACCGCGGCCGCCACCGGGCGCTTGTGTCGGCGCGGGTGCGGGCGGGGTCGTGTCATCAGGAGCGGCGCCCAGATTGAGCGGCCGCTTGTTCAGCTCTTTCAGGACGGTGCCGTTGGCAGTATCCCAAACTTCTTCGACAGTGCCGAAGTTGCTGACCGGGACAATGTAGGAGAATGGCTTTTGAATGCAGGTGACGCGCATGTATTTGCCATCCGGAGATACATCGAACGAGCGCACCATTTTCGGCTGGCCCACTTTTTTCACAGTGCCGGTCTGGACATTGATGAGCGCGATCTGGCCCGTCGCGTGATACTCCAGCAATTGGAATTCGTATGGTTGCGTCATCAGGCTGGGGAAAGTGCGCAGGCGATCTTTGTCGCCAGTCATAGCGGTCTTAACCTCTGGCCCGGTCGGTATCGCCGGTTCCTGCGGTCTGGACGCGCGCCCGTCGGGGATCAGCACCGTCGCTATCTGCGTGCCGTCCTCGGTAAAATCCAAGGCCGTACTCAAGGTTGCCAGCACGGGAGTCTTCGTCGACTGCCGCGCTTTCAAGGTAGCGACATCGGCAATCCAGATGTGAGTCGCATCTTCTGTGTGGACGAAAAAGGCGATGCTCTTGCTGTCAGGCGACCAGGTGGCGTTCGTCACGCGTGCTCCAGCCGGCAACTGAACCTGTTTCTTCGAGCCATCCGCTGCAGAGATGATCTGGATGCCGACGTTGTTGCTGATGGTCAGCGAGCGCGCTCGATTGGCCTTGAAATCGATGAACACACCGCCTAGCTCATCAAATGGCTTCGCGAATGTCTTCATGATCACGGGGCCGTCGCCGATCTGGTTTAAAAACCACTTCTTGTCGGGACTTGCGCTGGAGAGATTGATATTCTGCCACCGCGGCGCCAATACCGCATCGGCCAATTCGGGGGGCGGCGTGACATAGCCTTCTTTCGCCAGGATTTCGTCCGCCCAACTGGGCGGAGCGCTCTTTGGCGCATTTGCTTGGCCTCCTCCCTGCGCCATGAGCGCAAAAGGCAGCAGCGCCACCAGCAGAATCAGCGCAGCTCGACAGAAACGTTCCGAAATGTCGCGTTGCGACATAGACGTGCGTGCAATCATGGTACCTCCGTTGGGTTTATAACGGGCAAGTGACTGCGCCTTATGCTCATGGCAACAGTCATGGGATCAATACGGGGAGCTACTATAGGACAAGCTACGGCCGCGCACAAGCGGAAAGCGACCCGGCGGCAATGAATCAGATCTCGTACTCGCAAATCCTTTGCAAGGCGGAAAGAATTCTTCACCGCCAAGACTCCAAGACTCCAAGACTCCAAGGCGCCAAGAGTTTTAGTCCTCGACTTTTCGGCGTCTTAGGGTCTTGGCGTCTTGGTCTTGGATTTTGGTTGAGGCTGTGCCGCGCCGTGTTATTCTTGGCTGCGTTTTTGCGCACTGTCTGAATCGTAATCCGGCTCCTTTGTCGCTTGACGCCTCTGGCTCCTTGCTTCTAAAGTTGGTCCAAGAAGATAGTCGCTTTCTGCTCTCCGCGCCCTAGGCGTGGAGATGTTGGCAGAGTGGGGAATGCATGAGGGGTGAGGGGCGGCCTAAGCCTACGCGGCAACGATCCTACGCAGCGGGCCTGGCCCGATATTCGAGCATCATTATGGTTCTACCTGCCTCGATGGCTGCGGGGTGGATGATGGGTTATTACCTGCTCGATCGTTGGCTGCACATCTTTCCTTGGGGAAGTATCACTTTCACATTTATTGGAGCGGGCGCCGGCTTCTATGAGATCTTCAAGATCCTGGCCCCGGAAAGTGACAAAAATGACCGCTCCTCGGGTGGAGGCGCTTGAACGACGGCTTTTCTGGCTGAGCCTCGCATTGAGCGCGGTCGGGAGCCTGGTGGCTTGGATCTGTTTTGGCGGGCGCGAGGCGATCTCCTTTGTTGGCGGAGCTGGACTGGCGGGCGGTGAACTGCTATGGCTGCGATCCACCATCTACACGATCTTCTCTGGTGACCTGAAGGGCTCGAAACTGAAGGTGTTAGCAGGCTTTTTTTTGCGCCTTTTATTGATTCCCCTATGCCTGTATGCTATGATCCGCTTTCTTTTTTTGGACATTATCGCTGCAGTGGCTGGCTTTGCGGTTTTTGTCTGCAGCGTTTTTGTTGAAGGCGTCCTCGAAGCTTTCGGTAGCAGCCCCAAATAACATGCACGAGCAAAGCCCGGTAGCGGATTTCCTCAATCAATGCCTGTTTGATCCGCTCGCCCGGGTTCTCGGAGTCCGGCTTGCCGCGGGTCAGCATGCCTTGCCGGATCACATCGTGATGATCCTTTTGGTCTCGTGGCTGCTGATCACCTTTTCATTGTGGCTGCGTGGGCGCCTGAGCGTGGAAAATCCGTCCCGGGCTCAGCATCTGGTTGAGGTTGTATTGGCTTTCCTTCAGGGTTTGATGCAGGGAGTGATCGGGAAAGACTACCGGCCATACTTGCCGCTGATCGGGACGCTGGGAATCTACATCTTGGTCGGCAATATCCTGGGGTTGGTCCCGGGGTTCATTTCGCCAACCAGCAACCTGAATGTGACCGCATCGTGCGCGATTCCCGTTTTCATCTATTACAATTACCACGGCATTCGCAAGCACGGGCTGCGGACCTACCTGGCGCACTTTGTAGGCCCCGTCTGGTGGCTGGCCCCGATGTTATTTCCGGTTGAGATCGTCAGCCATTTGGCCCGAATGCTTTCGTTGAGCATGCGTCTTTTCGGCAACATCTTCGCGGAAGAGCTGGTCATTTCCTCCCTCAACCACATCTTTCCGTTCCTGGCTTCCGTTCTCGTGATGTTTCTGGCGTTGTTCGCCAGCACGATTCAGGCCGGCATCTTTATGATTCTGACCATGGTCTACATTTCGGGAGCCGTCGAGGAATCCGCGGAGCACAAGGAGGAACATGCCGGGGAGCATGCCAACCCGACCACTCCTCAAACCCACGCGGCCGCCGCTTAGAGGACTGATCGATCCTGGAATGCCGCCGTGCTTAATGCATCTCTTGAAAGGAGACTTCTGATGGGAAGAAAGTTGATTCTGGCGCTACTGCTGAGCCTTGTGCTCGTCACCCTGGCCGTTCCGGTTTTCGCTCAAGGCGAGCAAGGGGCAGCAGCTGGGGCCAAGGCTTCGAAAGATCAATGGCTGCTGATATCCTCCGTATTCGGCATGGCATTGGCTGCCGCCGGGTGCGGCTACGCGCAAAGCCGTGCGATCGCGGCGGCATGCGAAGGGGTCTCCCGCAACCCCGGCGCCACCGACATCATTCGACTCTTCGTCTTTTTGGGCCTTGCTTTCATCGAGTTCCTGGCCCTGCTGACCTTCCTGGTCATCTTGTTGTTGAGGCAGACCTAGGGCACCAGGACAAAAAGCAGCCACGAAGAACCCGAATTGAGAGCACTCAAGTTCGTGTCATCCGTGTTCTTTGTGGCTGCTCTGCCTCTTTTTTTAGCTTATTCCTCGAGGTCGTGAATCGTGGTGAGGGAGCGGATTTCGTACTCCTTCGGTCCCGAAGGCGTCACGATGTGTACCTCATCGCCCTCAGCCTTTCCCAGCAAACTCCGGCCGATGGGAGACGAGATCGATATCAAGCCTTGGCTGATGTCCGATTCCTCGGGTGAGACCAGGGTATATTGGATCTCCTTTTCGCTGACGCAGTCATAGAGCACGACGCGCGCCCCGTAAGCCACGCGGTCGTGAGGGATTTTTTCCAGATTGATGAGCGACAAGGCGGCCAGCCGAGCTTGGAGATTAGCCTTCTTTCCTTCCAGATAGGCCTGTCGCTCCTTGGCAGCCTTGTACTCGGCGTTCTCGCTCAAGTCACCGTGTTCACGGGCGCGAAGGATCTCTTTGGGCAGGTCGACGCGCAATTCGCGCTCAATCAAATTCAGCCGATCCTGAAGCTTCTTGCGGATATCTTTCATAGTACTGACTATTGTAAGGGAAGGATGGAATGACTGGCAAGATTCAGGACCCAATTCGGGGAGATTCCCGCCCACAGTACGCCGATCGCCGCGATAGCTATGGCCGCGAGGATTGTCAACGGCATGGCCTCAATCTCACCCGGCGGTGGCTCCTTCATGTACATGAACACCATCACGCGAAAGTAATAATAAACCGAAAGCACGCTGTTGAGCACACCCACGATTGCCAGGCCCACGCATCCCTTCTCGATCGCGGCGCTAAACAGATAAAACTTTCCGATGAAACCGCCAGTCAGCGGAATTCCCGCCAGCGAAATGAGGAAGAGGGAAAGGGCTGCGGCCGGCACGGGCTGTACCCTCCCAAGGCCGGCGTAGTCCTCGAGGTTGACTCGCTGATCACCCTTACGGCTTAAGGAAAGCACGATGGCGAGTGCGCCGAGGTTCATAGCAGTGTAGACGATAAGATAGAAGATTACCGCCCGATGCCCGGCGGCGCTATTGGCGACAATTCCAACAAGAATGTAGCCGGCATGCGCGATTGCCGAGTAGGCCAGCATCCTTTTGATGTTTGACTGCAAGGTTGCGACAATATTTCCCAGGGTCATCGTGAGGATGGAGGAAACCCACAGAATCGCTGTCCAGTCAGTCTGCAAGGAGGGAAGGGCCTGGACTAACACCCGGATCAGGGCGGCGAAACCCGCTGCCTTGGGGCCCACGATCATGAACGCGGTGACGGCGGTTGGCGCCCCCTCATAGACATCCGGCGCCCAGGCGTGAAATGGGACGGCGGCAACCTTGAACCCAAATCCGACCAGGAGCAATCCCAGACCGATCACCATGGTCACTTGGGGCGCGGCCTGAAGGCCGGCGATTGTGCGGATAGCCGCATAGTTGGTCGTGCCTGTGCTCCCGTAGATGAGCGCAATGCCGTAAAGGAGGAACGCCGTCGCAAAAGAACCCAGCAGGAAATACTTCAACGACGATTCGTTTCCGCGAGCATCGGTCCGCTTGAAACCTACGAGGATGTAGGTGGCGACTGACAGAATCTCGACGCCCAGGAAGGTCAGAATCAAGTCGCCGCTTGCGGCCATCAGTGACATGCCGGAGCAGGCAAAGAGCAGCAGGGCGTAATACTCGCCCCTGTTGATGGACTCCCTTTCGTTAAAGCGCAGTGCGATCAAGGAAGAAAAGCCGGTGATGACAAAAAACAGCCACTGAAAAAACCAGCTGAAGTGGTCGATGATAAACATTCCCTGGAAGATGGAGCGCGGGTGATCGGGCCGTTGAAACGAGAGAACAGATGCAGCCAGGAATGAGGTAACCACGGCGATCTGCCCGCTGTGGCCCTTGCGTTCGGGCGGCGTGATGGGCGCCAACAGGAGGATCACCATCCCGCCCAGTACCAGGATGATTTGAGGGAGAATAAGGAAATAGTCATTACTGGTCACTTGGATACTCCAGCGAACACCGGATTAGCCTTGTGCTGCTCAACCCTGTATCCCCCCGAGGGGGCATGGGCGCTGTGGACGCGTTTCTGCACAAGCTGCAGGCTGGCGTCCATGCGATGAAGAAAAGGAGTAGAATAAACGCCGATCCACAGCATCATCAGCAGAATCGGCACCAGCAGCAGCTTCTCCCTTATGTCAATATCCTTCATTTCAAGGTTTGCTGAATGAGTCACCTTGCCGAGGAATACGCGCTGATACATCCAGAGCATATAAACAGCACCAAGTATCATGCCTGTCGCAGCGATCGCGGCGTATACCCAATTTGTGACAAAGGTCCCCGCCAGAATGAGCACTTCGCCCACAAAGCCGTTCAAGCCCGGCAACCCGATCGAAGAGAGTGTGACGACCAGGAACAGGGCCGCCAGCACCGGGCTTCGATGCGCCACGCCCCCGAAATCCGAAATCAAACGCGTGTGCCTGCGCTCGTACAACATCCCGACCAGAAGAAAGAGCGCACCGGTCGACAGCCCGTGGTTCAGCATCTGTAGCGTCGATCCCTGCAGACCCTGTTGTGTGAACGCAAAGATCCCGAGCACCACCAGCCCCATGTGGCTTACCGAGGAATAGGCGACCAGTTTCTTGAGGTCAGGCTGAACCATAGCCACCAGCGCCCCGTAGACGATGCCAATCAAAGCCAGCACCGAAAGGTAGGGAGCGACCGTAACGGCCGCGGTAGGAAAGAGCGGCAGGCAGAAGCGCAGCAGGCCGTAGGTCCCCATTTTGAGGAGCACTCCGGCAAGAATTACCGATCCTGCAGTGGGCGCCTCAACGTGCGCATCCGGGAGCCACGTGTGAAATGGAAATAAGGGCACCTTGATGGCAAAAGCGAGCAGAAATGCCATAAATAGCCAGAATTCTTCACTGGTCTTAATCCGGATACTTCCCGCCGCCAGGTTGTGCGAGATCTGCGGCAGGTCGAAAGTGGTGGCGCCGTTGAGATAAAAAAGATAGAGAATGGCAACGAGCATCAGCAGCGATCCGACCATCGTGTAAAGGATGAACTTGACCGCTGCGTAGATGCGACGTTCTCCGCCCCAGACCCCGATCAGGAAGTACATCGGGATCAGCATGACCTCCCAGAAAACGTAAAAGAGGACCAGGTCGAGCGCGGAAAAAACGCCGAGCATGCCCGTTTCCAGAAAGAGCATGCAGATCATGTACGGCTTCACCCTCTGGCTTACGGCGCGCCATGAGGAGAGGATCGCCAGAGGAGTGAGAAACGTCGTGAGCAGGATGAGAAAGAGGCTGATGCCGTCGATGCCGAGGTGATGTTGGATCACTCCTCCTTCGATCCACGCGACCGATTCCTCGAACTGCATCT
>JBEKYG010000234.1:0-7343 GCA_049511215.1 Acidobacteriota bacterium
GTCCCAGATTGTCCTCTCGGAAGCGGGCGCGGGTGATCAAGACGCCGCGGCGCAGCGATTGGCCATACTGGAAAAACTCCCCGTCCTGGAGCAGACCGAGGCGGTGACAGCGTTCGCCCAGGAACTGATGGAACAGGTGCCTTTTCCGGAAAAGGCAGCAATCGATGCCTTGCATGTCGCCATGGCGGTGGTAAACGGCATGGATTACATGCTCACCTGGAATTGCACGCACATCGCCAACGCGGCTTTGCGGAGCCGAATCGAAGCGATCTGCCGTGCGAATGGGTACGATCCGCCGGTGATCTGCACACCCGAGGAACTGCTGGAGGGATAGTCCCATGTGGCAAGACAGAATTGTCGAAGAAGTGCGCCGGATCCGCGAAGCCTACGCCAGGCAGTTCAATTATGATCTCCAGGCCATTCATCGTGACCTGAAGGAACAGGAAGAGAAAAGCGGACGCAAGACGGTTTCTCTGCCACCGAAGCGAGCCGCCAAGCCATCAGTGTCCATATAGCAATGACTGCCGCCGGAAAGAAGAGAGGCAACCCGCACTCCGATGCTGATCGAGAAGCGCGACCGCGGGCGACAGAAAATGGGCGCAGATTAGCCGGCAAAACGCTTGTCTGTTTTGTGAGGATGATCGCTAATGAATCTGGGGCACGCATTCCTGAAATCTCGCAATAATCGGAAGCCGCCCTGTTTTCCTAAATCGCGCGTGAGGTTTCTGAGATTTCGCAAACATTTATGCCGTCCTTCATTCCCCGTGCAGTGACCTAAGGAGCGCAAAGTGGACATCAAACCAGTCGATCAAACCGTCAAGACGCTGCTTGAGTCATTCTTCTATCGGATACCGCGCTTTCAACGGCACTACTCATGGGATAGGGAGAACGTAGCGGATTTCTGGAACGACGCAATCACATCCGACGATCCGGACTATTTCATTGGCAGCTTTGTTGTTTATAGGGAAACGGCTGCAGCAGATACCCTCCTTGTCGTGGATGGCCAGCAACGCTCCCTAATCAGATATGTTCTGGTTAGGCTTGATGAGCACTTTCGGAAAAACGCAGCAGTTGACTACAACAAAATGGCCATCGAACACATAGCTCCACAGAAACCCAGATCAGGAGAGCCGTCAGCTCCTCCGAATGTCGGATCCGTCGGCAACCTCATTCTGGTCCCAGAGAAGCTCAACAATGAGGTCCTCGGCAACAAGCCCTTTCTGAAAAAAAGGGATATGTACAATGCACACGACGTTGCGATGGATGATATTCTCGCAACGGCAACCAGCTGGACCGCAGTTGAGATTGATTCCCGAATGAGATCGCTCGCTACACTCCTTCAGGATAGAGTATTTCGGGTCTGATTCTCGGCGCATCCTGAAGGTGCCTATATGCGACGGCAACGCTCCTCAAATCGAGCCGCAGAGAGGTGAATGATGATGGTTCTCGATTAGCTCTACCTGGAAATTGGGGAAATTGGGAAATAGGGGACGTTGCCCCATTATCAATGGAAATAGGTCAACGTCCCAGTTTCCATGGCTGACCAAATGAGGTTTGAAAACGGTGAAAGACCTCGGTACCCACGATTGATTGCTGTTTGGATCCAGGAGGAGACATTGTGATTCCACATGCTAGTGACCTTCAGCGACTCAATGTGATAATTGCTGATTTTTGCCATGATGTCGTTATTGAACCCTTGTGCTTTTTTTCTGAAGCTGATCTCCAGAGCATGCTCTTTGCCAGGCTTTTGGGTGAGTTCGCCACGCTTGTCGGGACTGCCATCACGCGTGGCCCTGGATCCAAGGGTACCTATAGGACTGGATTGGTTCACCGTGAGTACGGCGCAGGTAAAGGTCGCAGGATAGATATCTCGATCTTTGCGGCCGAAGATATCGCAAGGATTGACGATCCTCAGCTAACGGCGGGTAATAAATACCTTGAGCCGCGTTTTGTCATTGAACTAGGAACGGAAAAGACTCTGGATACACCTGGCCACATTGCAAATGACATTAGGAAGCTGTCAAGAGCTCAAGAGCAAGGATATCTGATCCACTTTTTTAGAGACACTGCGCAAGCTGATATCGGAACGGAGAGAAGACGTAAGACGGAGCAACGCCTCAAAGAGATGTATCGGCTACCCGTGAACAAGGCCGAGTTGCCACCGAATGTCAAAATGTTGTGCTTTCTGCTAAGGCTCGCGCATACACATAGGAAAATCTATGGCAAATGCGAGCTTTTTTCCCTAGGGTCACGCCGGTGGGAACCTGTCAATCTGACGCGAGTGCGCCAACAAGCGCTGCGGCATTTGCAGTGTGAGAGCGGCTTCGTTGCCGGCGCTTGAGCTCTCGGTTTCGAAGCCGCAGAGCAAGGATTACTCTTCACAGATCGATTTTTGACAAATCTACATTTCTTTTTTAGAGTGAGCGGAAGCCGCTGGTTGCCAAGTATTGGTACGTTTCGTCCAGCTCTGGGAGCGGGGGGATGAAGGCAACGGTGGCGTCGCGGCCGCGGGTGAGGAGGACGCGGTAGGCGTTGAGGCGGAGCTGGAAGGGGTCACGGACGTGGGCGCCGCGTTTGTAGCCGCGGGCCTTTGCGTTGGACCAGCGGTTTTCCAGGCGAATGAAGTCGGTGCCCCAGGCAAGCAGGACAGCGTCCAGTTCGAGGCCTTGGGCGCCGAACTCTGTTACCGCCGTATCCAGGTGGCGGCAGGAGCGGCTGTTGGATTCGTCTTCGCCATACCAAGGGCCGTAATTCACTATCTTCGTGGATTGGTAGTCGTTGGGGATTCCGAAACGGACCAGATCCTTGTCCTTTGACGATGCGACCAGGCCAAAGCGCGCGTCAGGATGCTCGCGATAGCGCTCCTTCAGGTACTGCCGGGCCGTCTCCAGATCGCGGGTGATTCTCAGGTGATACCCTTCCTGCTCCAGACGAGTGGCTAATTGCGCGTTTTCCTCTGCCGGCGCGCCCGTCAGCAAGTCATCGACAAAGCGGTGTAGATCCTTGGCCAAGGTGGAAACGGATTTCCGTGTCCAGATTAAGACTGGCGCGCTCCTCAAATGTGACGCGACTGCCTTCAAAGTGGGTTCGCACTGCCGGCGCGCCGTGCACGACCCAATCGGAATCGCCATTGGACCGCTCGACTGCGTGGCGCCACTGGATCAGGCCAGCTTCTTCGCCTACGTGGATCTCCTGGCCGCCGCCGATGAGACCGATGACCACGCACCACTCGGGGATCCGTTCCGCGAATTCCACAAAGTGCTCGGGTTCAGATCGGCCCGAAGTGAATCCGGGCGTATTCGCATGCTTGGCGCTGACCATTTCCGCATCGAAAGCCCGTTGCGCTTCGTCAAAGACCAGGACATGCTCCGGAGGAATGAGTCCCGGCCTGACGGAGTACGTTTTGACGTAGTCCTTCACGCCTCGGACGAAAGTCCTGCCGCCACCGCCGGCTCCGCGCAGCTCGTATTGGAGAACCTCGACGAGGGGCCCGTTACCTGAGAGAAATATGGCAGGCGCTGTAGGTTTGCCGTTGGCCCGCGGCACGGCCAGATCGTCCAGGAAATGGGCATGGACGATGCGCAGGCCCACCAGGGTTTTGCCGGATCCGGGAATTCCTGTCACGAGGACCAGTCTTCGGGTGCGAGTGGCTGCGGCTTCGTGAATGATGCGGCTGATTTCGTCTACCGCCGGATCGGTCGCCGCACGAGCGCGGCGGATGGTGCGCAGGTTTCCGGAATTGAACAGCTCCCTCGCCGCTCTCACCAGGGTCGGAAGCGGACAATAGGCGGATTCTGCAAGAAACTGCTCGCGGGAGAGCGGCGGCAGATCAGGATCCTCCGCGAGTCCGTCCACGAGGCTGTCGAGAGCGTCCGGGCCTGCGATCTGAACGCCGGCCTGGTTCCCGATATAACCCTTGGCGCGTGTGGGCACGACGATTGGCACCACCGGACGATGCTCGCATTCTCGATGGTAGCAGCGCAGGTCGCGAGCGTAGGCGGAAGCCTGGTCCAGGTCGGCCTGCGAGGGAAATAGCTTGCCCTTGAGTTCGAGGATTACTACGGCGCTTTTGGCGAGCAGCACCACGTCGGGACGCCGGGATTCCAGCGGAAGCTCGTATTCGAGGATCGCGCTGTAAGTAGCGGCATCCTCGTTGACGGATAGAACTTCGTCGACCTCGCGCTGAAGCGGCGGGATCGATTCGTCCCAGGCGCGGACCTGGCGGTCACCGGCATCCCGGACGAATTCTTCCAGCCGACCGCGGATGACGCGCGCCGGCGTGCGGCTAAACGTGGGAAAGTTGGATTCCCAACCATATCGTGCCTGCTTTTCGCTCATGCGCCCTTAGTAGAAGGTATGCACGTGAATATGTCCAACATAAAGTCAATCCGCTCCAGAAATTCCAGCGAATTAGTGTCGGTCATGGTTCCCAGCGGAGGCAGCCGCGTTGAAGGGCGGTTACTTCCACTGACTCTAGCATCACATTGAACGTCTTCGAAAGGTCCAGTTGGGTGATGCCTGCAAACTGGGTGACTTCGTGTTCGAAGCGCCGGGGGTTGGACTGGTGGAGGGCGTCCCAATGGCTCACGATTATATCTTCCCGGCGCTTCAAGAGCGCGTTAGTGGGGAGGCTGTCGCCTTTATCACGGTTCACGCCCGGCGCGGCGGGGAGCAGGTTCCAAAGGTCGTTGTTGCGCCACTAGGAGAAAGGGAGGACATGGTCTATATCGAAAGTACGGCCGATGGGATCCCTGCTCCAGACGCACTTCTTTGAAGGCAGATCCAGGTAGAGAGGCCTGGCGTCGTCAATATTTCGCCTGCAGACAGGGATGCGCAGAAGCCGGTCGATCACTTCGCTCGGGCTGATTGCCTGGCGCGAAATCTCCGATGTCAGCTCCCCCCAACGCTGGATCAGGGCATCCTGGATCCAGTGGCCGGATAAGCGCAGTTCCCGCCAGATCTCGCCGCTCACCATCATCCGGCGGCTGCGCCCGTCATAGGAAAAGAGCCAGGCGGCTTCCCAAATTCGGTGACAGGCACCGAATTGCCAGCACATGTTGAGGTCAAGGAGGGATCCGTCAGGCAATTCGGAGCCTGTCACTGAACTTCCGGCGTCCGGTTCAGCGCCCGGTTGCGCGACGCCGTTAGGGGAGGTAGTTCGTGGAAGGGGCATCGGCCAGAGCGACGAAGACATGAGGGCCGGTAGATCGAAATCCTCCAGCCCGATATGCATTTAGAACGAGCTCGAGTCGGCGTTGGACCCGCTCGTTCTCTCCATCACCCTGGAACGACTCGATCTTCTGGCAGTAACGTTGATGCGCAGAGATAAGAGCTTTGCGATCCTTGAGACGGAAGTGATGAAGTCGAGCAAACGCCTCGTCCGTGAAGCCAAGCTCCGTAAGCGTTCGGAGCAGTTCGAGAGATTTCTTCGGATTCATCGTTGACCTCCCTGCAACGCCCAACGCCCGGCATCAGCCGCGGCGCGCCTTTCGCGCCGACGGCTGAATGCCGATGTTAGACGGTTATCCGTTTCTCTGCAACCTCGACACGAGGCGCGCGCACAGATCTCGAACATTTAGAAGCTGCTTGACTTCCAAGTAGTGCGCTACGAGTGGATGGTCCGGATGGGCCACCGCGTTTCGCTTGCTGACGAGAATTCTCTGCTCGGTCGCCGTGAGTGCGATCAAGCCGTGGTGTTTGGCTAGCGCCAGGATATCGGCAAAGGAGAGAAGCCCAGTCCAGCCGATATCTGTGTCCGCCCTCTCGCGTTTTCGTTGTTCATGCAACAGTCTTTTCGCGCGATTTGGCATAAACACTGCTTCAACATCACGAGGCGTGGTTGTTGAATTGATGCGATCCCAAAGCCGAGTCTCTAAGTCTTCGAAAAGGGCGAAAAAGGGAAGCTTGGCCACGGTGCGGTTTAGGTCCGAATAGTGCACGTAGCCAGTGATGGCTGTCTGTGACAGGACGAAGAAGAACTTCCGACGTGACAGAAGCAGAGCAAGATTTAGCAGGGAGGTGCTGTCGCTAACCAGGTCAGATTGCGTGAGCGTACGATATTGGCGGCGTCCCTTTTGAAAGTACCCACGGATCTCTCCCGATGCTGGGTATGGAACAACATCGAACTTTGAGAACAACGGCCGCGCATCGGTGCCCGTGGCCGCCCGGTGCAACTCCGCTGCGGGCGTCATGACATCCGCGACGGTTATTGCGCTCGCGACCACGAGAAAGGGATCGCGTCTCTGGTCCATCTCCACCTCACTCGATTCCGTCTAAGGATCCCGTGCACACCTGCGAGCGCCGCACGCAGGCTTGTCGATCTGCTGCCGCCGGCCCGTGGCGCTCGACAGGTGCAGCACATTGTTAGTCGACCGTTGCTAAGAACCGGCCGAACCTCTTCCAGTCTAGCCTCTGCATAGCCATCGGTCTATGAGTGTTGCGTATCCTCACGCCGCAGTGGTAGACGGCGAATGCGCGACTGCCATTCGGAAGAAGTCGTCCGTCGGCTGATTCTACCTCCGGACGGAAGGCGCCACACTCCATCCCGAATCCATGGAGGATCGTGCGATAGGCGCGTTCTCCGAGTCCGACAGCGATTACGGGCTGAACGATCTCGATCTGCCGCCGGAGAAACCGCGCGCAGTTGTCGAACCAGCCTTGTTGGACGTTCCCCTGAAGGCCGCCCTCGGGACCCTTCAAGCACAGAATCGCATTGGTGAAGAACGCCACATTCTGTCCAACTGGAGAACCTGGTTCTCCCATCTGGATTCCTATGATGCCGACTAGTTCCACAAGCGCGCGGTTCGTCGGATTCCCTGGTCCTTCACGCCCTTCGTGTCGAACGAAGTAGGCTGTATCTCCCCAGTCCTGACCGACAACCATGAGCGACGCGTCGAGGTTCCCCTGCCACCGTGTCCAGGCACCAATCTGCTCCGCGTCGAAGCGCCCTCGGTCGACATCTCTGGGGTTTGTCAGTCCCGTGCAGAAACGACAGGCCTTTCTGGCGGCAACCAGCTGGAGGTAGTCAGCGGCCTTCGTCATCCCCCCTCCCTGCCGCAGGTCCGGCTAACTTGGATTATACCGGTCTGGCGAATTTTGATATGCCGCCGGATTTGCCGATATATCCCGTCAGCCAGCAACGCTCCTTCGACAGATCCAATTGATGTCGCACATCTTAACATGGACCGACGCTCGCGGTACAAACAGATAAGCCGCGAAGCTGGTCGCGCCAATCGAATAACAACTGCAGTACCCTAGAGACTCATCCGGAAAGCCTCTTTTTCGCGATTTCACGGCCCAGAAGTCCTTTGTTTTCAATGTCGTCATTCGCAAGAAACGGCCTT
>JBEKYG010000235.1:0-7320 GCA_049511215.1 Acidobacteriota bacterium
CGCGCGACCGAGGGCCCCGCAGGCGTACTTGACAGTACGTCGAGGAGCCCGACGGAGCGCAACGCAGTAGACATGCCCGGATCCGCCGCCGCAGTAGAAACCTGGTGAGAAATGCGGGCTAGGTGCTTTGGTTGCGGCCATGCCGCGCCGTGTCATTCGTGGCTGCTTTTTGATCGCAGCGTCTGAATCGCAGCATTGCAGGGCCTCGATTTAAGGTCACGCCTTAGGCCGGGAGGCATCCGCCATGGGTAGATCTCTGGTTTCTCATCGGCCCGCCGCCTTGTCGGCCAGCGCGCGCAGGATTCCCCGGGTAATGTTGAAATCCTCTGCCATGGCATCAAATAAATCCTGCTGGCCGATTCGCAGCGCCCGCACCGCCTGGGTGGCCACGGCCGTTTCCGTCTGCGTCTGGTTGGCCAGGAGAGCCAGGGATCCCGCGGCCTGAAGCCCGCTCAGCTTGCGTTCCTCAGCCCCGGCGCGGGTCAGGGTCACTTCGCCTTCCAAACAAACAAACATGGCGTCAGCAGCTTCATCCACGGTAAAGAGCCGGTGACGCGCCTCAAATTGAACCTCTTGGGCGATCGCAGCGACGCGGGCGAGGCTTTGCGTTCGGATCTCGCAAAAGATCTCGGCACTCTGTAGAAGGTCTGCTTTCTCCAATATCGTCAACATTGGTGTTGTTCCTCAGGCCGGAGCCGTAGTTTCCAATTGAGCCAAGGCCCATGAGCGCGTCTCCGCCAGCAGCGGGTCGCGATCGCATGGGACCTGGTTTATGTCATGGAGGAGTTCCGTCAGACGCAATCCGCCCACCACGTAGAGCGCGCAAGCACGCAACCAGCAGTCCTCCGAATGCAACAGGATGCGCAGGGCCTCGTTTCGGGAACCTACGTCCGTGCCGCAGAAGCGTCGGGCAAAATCCAGCCGCTGCTGAGGGTCGGCCTCAGGATCCAACACGTTGGCCAGACGGCGGTAGAGTTCAGGCTGCAGCAGATGCTCCAGCACTTCCAGGGCGTTGGCCTGCAGTTGCGGCCGGAGTGAGGCCAGTCCTGCGAATGCATTCCGGATGTCGCGCGCGGGGTAGATGAGCGCCAGCAACCGGAAGATGCGCTCCAATTCCTGGTCCATGTGCTCCCGGAACGCCCGTTTCAGCAGCCGTTGGCAGCCATTGGCGGCTTCAGCCCCGGCGGTATTCGTGGTGGACAGATCGAGGGCGGCAAGAATCTGAAATGACCGGTAGTAACCCATGAGCTCGACCTTGACCATATCGCCGTAATCCACATCGCTGGGTATCAGCGCTGGATCGCGGTCGCGCAACTCATTCAGCGCCTTCAGCACATCGTAACGCAACCCGGGATTAATCTGCACCAGGCTGTGGGCCAGGGCCGAACCAGATTCCGAAATGGGTATACGCGCGAGAGTCCGCGCAATCTGCTTGCGGACCGGGAGTGGCTTGGCCGCGTCATTCAGGCAGGACTGAAGCATCCCAACCGCTCGCGAGTCATATTGGATCAGGGCCGCGCGTGCGGCCGCCGCGAGCAGCGGCTGCCCCAGTTTCTCGATGACGGCCGGCAGAAACTCGCGGCTCCGGCTCTTCCCCGCGCTCAAGAGAGCTTGCTCCACCACCTCAGGGTTCTCGTCTTGGAGAAGCTCGAGCAACCGGTCGTGAAGCTCGGAGGGCGCGGGTATCAGCCCCAACACCCGTGCCGCTTCGCGGCGCGCCGGCACCGCCTCCGGTCCGGCTTGAGTGAGCATGCTCTCCAGAATCAGTCTGGCAACCGAAGAATAATCCAGCTCTGTATTGGATGCCAGGTAGGTCACCACCGCACCCTGCACCACATGGGCGGGCAAATTGCTCTCCTCACCCAGGAGCGTGAGCGGATCACGCCCAGCGTGCACCACAAGATAGCGCAGCGCTTCCGCGCGTACTTCAAGGCTTTCGTCCCCCAACATTTTTTCCGCGCGCGGCAGCATTTCGCGGTCGCCCCCATCGCCGAGCAGACGAAGCGCCTGCTGGCGGACAGCGGGCGAGCGATGCTCCAGCAGGCGGCGCAGCGCCGGATGCCAGCCCGTCTGGCGGCTCATTTCGAACAGGCTCATGCCGTACATGAGCTGCTGCTCGCCGCCGCGCTCGAGCGCCTGAGCCAAAACCTCGATGGTGGTCGAGTCGAGCACTTGGGCAGCCGTCCGTTCGGGGTCCAGGGTCCCGCGATCGATGGCCTGCCGCAGCACATTCAAGTACTCGCGGCGCACCTCGTTGGCAATGCAGATCCAAGCCACCAGCGACGCCATATTCACCAGACTGACCTGGCTCGGACTGAACCGCAACACCCGGGCGGAGAGCTCAAGGATCAGGCCAGCTATTCCGTCAGCCGACCTCCAGACGAATGTGTCGATGAACGATTTCACCTGGCTCCGCACCTCGGGAGCAACCGGCACGTAGAGGAGCTCGGTGGAGGACTTGTCCAGCGAAAAGCGCAGCATGTAGTGGCTGCCCCGCATGATACTTCCCATGAGCGGCATGAGCGGCGTCGGTGCGACGAGCACACCGAAGCTGGTTCCCATCAAGGCGGCCGGAGTCACGAAGAGAGTTACGCGTATGCCAAAAGTGCTGAGCAATAAAGGAGTCAAGGCCAGTTGAAACACAAACGAGGCCAGTCCCATGTAGCCGTTGAAGCGGAGAAAATAGTTGGCCAGACCCACAGTGTCGCCGTTATAGGCCGCCTTCATGATGAGCTTGAACTGATAGCCCAGGATGGAGGTGGAAAGACATCCGATGGCGATCAAGGCCGTGAGCATCAGCAGATAGCGAGAACCGCGAATCAGCTTCAAGCTCTCGCCGAAGTTTCGGGGTGACTCCTCACCGGCCGCCGGGGACTGACTCAGAGCCGCAAGCCGCCGTCCGGAGCTCCGGAACAACAGGCGAACCAGCAAAGCACAGGCGGCAAGCATCAAAGCGGCCGCCAATAACGCGGTTTGCGGCCGCAGTCTACGAAGAAGCAGATCGGCGGCGAGAAAGCTGACCATGGCTGCGCCGAGAAGGGCTCCGGCTCCGATAAACCCGAAGAGGCGCCGCGCTTCTCTTGTGGTCAGAGTGTAATTGGCAAGTGTCCAGCCCATCATCGGGCAGATCGCGCCCGTTGTGTACACCCAAACGAGGACGAGCCAATAGACCCATTGGATCTGGAATCGCGTCAGCCACCAGAAGAACGCAAACGAAACTGCAAAAAAGGTCAGCGTCGCTATGATCAGCGACTCCAGGCGCATCTTCGTTGAGAGCCTGGTGTAGACAGCAACGCAGATGCCTGACATCACAGCCGAACCGATCATTCCGACCGGATATTGGGTGGGAAACCTATTTAAAAACAGGGCATCACTCACTGCCATGCCCATCATATAAGCGCCCATTACCAGAAAAAGGTAGAAGAAGAGCAACGATGCGGGGACAGCCGCCTCCCGGCGTAATACAAATAGCCTTCCTACACGATTGATCATCGCCATTTCGAAATACCCCTGGTCTCAGGCTAAACTACCGGGCTATTTTTATGCTCCCAGGCGCCACAAGGACTTTCGGCTCACCGTCGACGTGATAGGCGGTAAACTTGCCTTCCTTGATTTCCAGCGCGGAAGCTCGACCCTGGTATTCTTCCTTCAGCATTCCGGTATCGAGCAGAAAGACATGGTTGTCAAACCGAGGCGTGATTTCGATCTTTGATAGAACCGTGTGACCTTCCACGATGTATTGCGCCTTAAGCCGCGCCAACATCGCCATCAATCCGCTCATCAGCTTCTCTTCCGGATCCTGGGCCAAACCGCGGTACCAGAGCGGCCCATCCGAAGAAACGGACATCCAGCTCCTGTAATCGATCAGCTTCTGGATCTCCTGCACCGCCGCTGCGTCGTCGGTCGCGCCGCGCGCCTGCAACCACTTCGACTCCTCGGTCGCATACTGCACGGCTTCGGCCAGCGTCATGTAGGGCCAGATTATCTTGTCGTCGCTGAGCGTCCGCCAAATGGAATCGAACGCGGGCAGTTCGGCGCGGACCTGATCGTCCAGGTCGGTGATGTTGCGGAACTTGAGTTCCGGATTCAAGCCGCCGTGCACAAACAAACCCTCGCCAATCTGGACGATCGCGTGATGCTTGCGGAGCCAGCGCCCGTACTTGCCATTGGGTCCAAACGCATCGCGATACTCAAAAAAACCTGTCGGGTGCTCACCCATCCACTTCTGGCGCCCGGCTTCATCGTCGGTTGGGACTGCCGTGTGCGTGTGCTCACGGTGGAGGGCAACAAATTTCATGTAATCCCTGTAAGCCTGCTCGCGCAGCTTCTCCGACTGATCCGTGGCAAAAGTGCGGTATATCTCCGGGGTGACGTAGCGCAAGTCACCCATGATATTCATCGCTTCATGGTTGCCCAGAAGAGGAATCACCTTACCACCGGCCTTCTCCGCCTGCCCTTCGAGCGCCATCAACAGGTCCAGGCATTCGCGCGATCGCGCCCCGCGATCAATCATATCTCCCGTTTGCACGAGCGTGGCCGAACCTCCTGCCCACTGGCGATTCTCATCGATCAATCCCGTCCGCTGCAAGATAGCTACAAATTCCGGGTAGGCGCCGTGCACATCGGCAATGGCGACCAGTCGCGCCGGGGCAGGGGCTGTGACGGCAAGCGCGAGCAGCCAGGTGGAAATGACACAAGCGAACACGACCTTTAAGGCCAGACGAGTTTTTCTTCCCATGGGATATCCCCTTTTCTGTAGAGTCACTCTAATCCGTACTCGCGCATGTTGCAAGAATTCCGAGCGTGATCATTGTGATCCAGACACCGCGGGCAATAAAAACAGCCTCGAAAAACCTGGAGCGGCAATGCCACAACCAAATCAAACGCCAAGAAAATATCCAGGAATCGCGGCGGCTTGGTGTTAGATTTTGGTTGCGGCTATGCTGCC
This sequence comes from Acidobacteriota bacterium, assembly GCA_049511215.1. GTDB lineage: Bacteria > Acidobacteriota > UBA6911 > UBA6911 > UBA6911 > JAFNAG01. The sequence goes on from JBEKYG010000235.1 coordinate 4,949, forward strand.
TCGTGGGTTTCGTGGTCTGCAGGCTTTGTGACCAACGCGCCCGGGAGGATCGATTTACGATTCTCTGTCGAGTTGGATCTGCATGCACAGGTTCATGGCGGGCCTGACCTCGTCAAAAATGGCCAGCATGGCCTCGACCAAGTCAAGCCCGGCCGTACTGCGAACCTCCGCTTCCGGCATGGGGTAATAGAGTTGGAAGCCTGCCCAGTGTTCTCCGCTTGCGGCTAGCAAAAGGCGGCGCAGTTTCAGAGCGTCCGGGAGATCGGTTTTGCCGAACTCCGCGGCGGTTTCCCAGCTTCCGGCGTGCAGCATGAAACCCTCCCGGCACACGAGACGGCGGATCTCGCTCTCCATCGGGCCGCGGCGCTTGAGTGATTTCAACAGGCGGTGCCAGTCCCAATCGGACTGCAGCTCACAGCCGCGGAACTCCCGGGGCGCTTTGATGTATCCGCGCTCGATTTGCAGCCCGCACTCAAAGAGTCGTTCTTCCCTGTTCACGGACAAAAAGAACTTGGAGCACCCAAAGCTGACGGACGCGGAAATCGGTTTGGCTGCGCGGTTCGCCTTCGGGAGATAACCGATCCATTGCCAGTAGACGCCTCGCCCCCACCGCTCTGTGACAAACGGCTGCCGGTAGCGATGCTCCAGCTCCAGCTTGAGCAGTCGTGTGATCCGCTCATTGTCCTCGAGATGGCCGACGCGGATGCCGCGATCGAAGTCAAGAAATTCGGGCTTGAAGGCAACGGCACTCTTGGGGACCGGTTGGGACAGGTTTGACTTGTGTGGCATATGTCCTTCGCCCCTCTCAGCGGGAGCCTGATGAAGATTGCCAAGGCATGAACTTCGCGATCCGGCCGCCTGCGCCCGCGGCCCAACCAACGCTTTTGGACTTGGCAAATCCAAATACGTGAAACCCCTGTGAGTCGTACTTCATCCAATGCACGCCGCCATCCAAGGAATAATCAGTTCCTGAAGGACCGGCGGCCAGGAGAGCCTTGCCGTTGGTGCCTGGCAGGTAGGCGACGCAGGACCGGAACCCTCCCAGCCCGGAATCTGTGATCGAGGTCCATGTGCGCCCGCCGTCCGATGTCTCTGCGATGTTGTCTTTGGCTTCTTCCACTTTGCGATAATCGCCCCCGACCACGATGCCCTTCAGCGCATCCTTGAAGGCGATGGAAAAAATCCCAGCCGATGCCGAGTTGCTGATGATGGGAGTGCCGGCCGCACTCCACGTCTGCCCCTTGTCCGTGGATCGAAAAACTCTCGCGGTTGCGGCGCCGCCCGTCGCAAACCAGGCGTTGGCATTTCCGTTCACCGTGATGGTAGTTCCGCTGGCTGCGAAAATGCCATCCCCGGGCAAGGCAGGAGGAATGTCCTCCGCCGGAACCTGAACCCAATGCGCACCGCCATCCGTTGTCCGCAGGATCAAAAACCGGCCCTCGACCGGATCGCTGACGGCAACGCCGTTTCGGACATCCCAAAACGCGAAGGCGTCGAGAAACGCCTTGGGATGCGGGTTGATAACCTGCGCGGTCCAGGTCTTTCCGCCATCCGTGGTCTTATAGATTCTCGATTTCGTTCCAGCTCCAATGCTCAAGAGGTAGGCCGTGTTGGCATCGAAGGCCTCAACATCGCGAAAATCAAGAGTCTCCTTGTCATCAACCGTCGCAACCTCCCAAGTCTCCCCGCCGTCGGTGGTGCGAGCATAGGTGTTTCGACTTCCGCTCGCCCAAGCCACCTTCTCGTCCACGGCGCTGAGCCCACGAAACTCAGCCTTGATGTCTTCCTTCTGCATCTTCCACTGGCTGAAGCCCATGGCAGTAGTTGCGAGAAGAAAAGAAAACAAAATCAATCTTCGCATCGGCTCTCCTGGTCAATGTGCATCCCAAGAATATGCACCAGCTCGCGGAATTGGAACGATTTTTTTATACCTTCAGGGCGAATACGAATCCGCCGGTGTTCTGGGTATAGTGGTACACCCGCTGCCACGAGACCTATCCAAGGAAAGATGCGTCCGTCAACGACGTCCGGCCTATTATCTTCCAACCTCATGAGAATGAGGAGCCCGTGTCTATTCGCCTGCGCCAAAACAAGCCGGGGCGAGGCGCTCTCACCCAGGTCGGCTTTTCAGTAAAGACACCATGTCTCGCATCTCGAGATCGCCCGTTTCGGGGCATTTTTCTTGAAGTCTGTGCTGCATCGTATGATCATACGCAGGAATGTGAGGCATCCTTGGAATTGCAGAATGAACCAGGTATGAGGTCCGGCTGCCTTAGATAGTTGGAGAGCGTGTCCTTTGAGTCTTGAAAAGCACTTCGACGCCACATTTGCCACAAAACTGGCGCTCAAAGAAAAACAGATTCAACAAAACT
>JBEKYG010000236.1:0-7316 GCA_049511215.1 Acidobacteriota bacterium
GCTTGGGCGCGATGGTGCGGATGCTCTTGACCACTCGGGGCGCGTCCGGTCCCGGCATCGGTTCGGCGATTGGAACGGCAGGAATATCCTCCGGGAGAGGGCGCCGGCGTGCCTGTACCACCGCCGGGTTTGTGCCACCTTGCCCAAAGCTGGCGAGCTTCTCGGCTTCGGCACGATAGCGTTTCATGCACTCCTGCTCCTCGCATTCGAAGCGCTTCTGCCGCAGCATCAGTTCGTCGAATTGAACGGCATGCCCATCGAAGTCAGGCCCATCGACGCAGGCGAATTGTACTTTGCCCCCCACCGTGACACGGCATGACCCGCACATGCCCGTGCCGTCGACCATGATTGAGTTGAGGCTAACCATGGTGCGGATGCCGTGCGGGCGCGTAAGCTCGGCGCAAGCCTTCATCATCGGCAGGGGACCGATGGCGATGACCTCATCGATGTCATTGTGCTCTTTGAGAACCTGGTCGAGCACAACGGTGACAAATCCTTTGGTGCCGAACGAGCCGTCGTCGGTCGCCACGCGGAACTCGTCCGAAAACCGCGAGAAACGATCGTCCCAGAACATGAGGCTCTTGCTGCGAAAGCCGATGACCGAAATCGTATAGGAACCAAGCTCCTTATGACGCCGCAATTGCGGAAAAACGGGAGCCACTCCCAGACCGCCTCCCACCAGCACCGCCTTGTTGCACTTTTGGAGATGGGACGCCACCCCCAGCGGTCCAATGAAATCGAGGATCGCAGCGCCCTCGGGCATCGCCATCATCTGAAATGTGGTCTTGCCGACCGCTTGGACGACAATCGTGACTGTGCCGCGTCCGCGGTCGAAGTCGGCAACCGTGAGAGGAATACGCTCCCCCGTCTCGTCGATACGCAGCATGACAAAATGCCCAGGCTGGCATGCCTGCGCCACCTCAGGCGCCATCACTTCCCACAAAAATGTGACTGGGCCGAATTGTTCTCGCTTAATGATCTGATACATGTTTCTGTTCCACTGCCTCCAAGAGATGAATCCAAAACCGCGCAAGTATAGCAAACCTCCGCCCCAAAAAGGTACAACTGATGGGGATTTGCTGCAATTCAGAACCTGGGTGAAATAACTCAGCCACGAAGGACAGGCGAACCTTTGCTCACTTCTTGCCGACGCGCTCAATGGTTACCTTCTGAATCACCACATTCTTTGTGGGCTTGCTCCCCAGGGCAGCGTCAGAGCACCGCTCCAAAATGCCCGCAGTCTCTCCAGCCTGCCGTCGCAGAGTCATTTTCGATTGATTGCATGTGCGCCGGAAGCTCCTGAACCTCTCGGCCTCTTCTAATGCGATAGCGAACGGCAAAAAAATTTCGCAGTCCCCTCCGATTGAATGAAATATTGGCGGCAGGTCCGAAACAATAGGGTTGCCATGAGAGCACGAAAAATGTGGATGGCGATCTTGATCCTGCTTGTGATGCTGCCGGTTTTGTTCCTCCTGGCAGCTCAGAAAACGCTTAAGCGATTCGCGGGTCTGCAACCCGGGGATGCGGTTCCCGCAGCCCGTTTGCGATCTGTAGGCCAGCCATGGGTTGAGACCAGTTCCTGGCTCGGAACCCCGACTTTGCTGGTTATCTTCCAGCCCGGCTGTGAGGCTTGCCGGCTTGAGATTGCCGGCTTGGCATCCATCGCACCTTCCTTCCCCGACTTGAAGATTGTATTGCTGTCGACGAGAACCGACCTGGCCGGGATGCAGGCGCCTTTCCCGATCTACGTCGATCCCGACGGCGGCTTCCTGACCAGGGTGCGGAAACTGGTCACTCCTGCGCTCTATTGGATTGATGCTTCAGGGCATGTCCAGTATGCCCGTACCGGACAGCATAGTGTCCAAGAAGAAGAAAGACTCCTCCGCGGACTTGTAGGGGGAGGTAGGTAGTCGTGTGGGTTTTTATTATCGTCATGAAAACTCGGCACGTTTTGAATGCGGAGCTCACCTAAAAACGAAATGAAAAATTGCCGGTTAATGGTGCTGATCATGACCGCCGCGATGACTACGACCTGTGCTTTGTGGTTTCCCCATCACTTTCTGAGTGACACCCAGTTTCTGGGTCGTGATGGGGTGTTTTTCCAGCAATCACACAGCGATTGCGGGGGCGCAGCGCTGAAGATGATCTTTGACCACTTTTGCATCCCCATGGATTATGGGCTGCTTCTGCAGCGCCTGGGGACCGGTCCGGAAGGTACGACCATGCTGAGCATAAGGCAGGTTGCGGTAGCCGAGGGCCTACGTTGCGAGGGCTGGCGCCTGGCTCCTCGGGATTTGCCCGCCATCCCGCTTCCCGCCATTCTGCTGCTGCGCCGAAGCCACTTTGTCGTGCTGGAAAGCGTGAACGCCGCGGGGGAGATCCTGATTTTGGATCCTGTGCGGGGCAAGCTCCGCATCTCGGTCCAAAAGCTGCTATCGGTATGGAAAGGAGAGACTCTGCTTTTCTCCAAACCGGGAACGGATGCGGACCAGTATCGCCGCTGGTTTGCGCGGCGGAATCATGGTGCGGCCAGATCATCCGGCCGAGTGTCGGAAGCGCGGTCATTGCCGTGACTCTGAAGGCTTGTGCGGGCTCCCGGTCGGCGTCCGCTCGCGAATGATTAGGGTTCGCGCAAGAATAAGTTGGCATTGTGGCGCGAGCGCCGGGCGGGCAGATGCAAGGCGCCGCGACGCAGGCGATATGGTGACATCGTCGAGGAGCGGCAACGCAGCAGATGCCCGCCCGCCGCCGCGCCCCGTGGGGCTGCTGCCTCCCAGGCTTGCAATTTTCTATGCCGCCCTTTCGTAAGATCAGCAAGCCTGGGAGACAGCAGCGAAATGCCAAGTTATTTTTGCGCGGGCCCTTGACGCCAGGTATCAAGATGCTGAAACCACTGAACTGGGCTGTTGCCCGAACCTCAACTTTGTTGCAAGTGGTCTGTGCGCCTGAGTCGGCCTTTACAGGACGACTCGATGGGCCCAGCTACCTGCTGCCGCTGGTTATTCTAGGCTTGTCGTTCGCGTTGCTCTCACTGCTGCAGGCGCCGCTGAGCATTCAGTGGGCGCAGCATCAAATGAGTGCGGCGGGAGCCCCGAAAGAGCAGGTGGCTGCGAGCATGGATATGATGCTCAAGGCACATCGATGGGCCGTCGCGTTTGTGCCGCCTCTGCTCCTGCTCAAGTGGCTTTTCGTTGCCACGGGGCTTTGGCTCATGTCCCGGCTGTTTCTGGCTAACGTTGGTTTCTCCCGCCTGCTCAGCATCGTTGCGTACTCTTATTTTCCCATGCTCCTTCGCGAAACGGCCCTCCTTTCGATCCTTTGGATGAGGGGACGAGAAGCTCTCCATCAGCCGGACGCCATGAATGTCGCGATCGGCCTTGACTTGTTGCTGCCGCGTCTCCCGTTGCCGTGGTCAACGCTAATAGGGAACCTCAACATCTTCGAATTTTGGTATGTGGCCTTGCTGACGGTAGGGCTCTCGAAAGCCGCGGGAACCAGCCGGCAGAAAGCATTGGCGATGACCTTGCCCAATTGGCTGTTTGCGCTCTTGATCCAATTCGGCTTCGTATCTCTAACCTTGAGTCTGCGCTCGAGCCTGGGGCTGTAGACCACGAAATACCTGGGGCTGCATAGCCGCAACTCAAAATCTCATCGCAGATTCGTGACTATGGCCCGCATTTCTCAGCAAGTTTCTACTGCGCGCGGCCCAGGCGGAGGGATAGTCCGCAGGAGAGCCGCACACCCTTGTTCCAGAAAGCCTGCCCTCCAGATCCTCCCGGCACGCGGAATCCCATATAGTCAAACTGACCCCGCACTGCCAGGGGGCCCCTTAGCTTATAGTCGACACCGCCGCCAAAGGATATGGCAAATTCAGTGTCGCTGGATGAGTCGGAATAGGCTTGGCCGGCCAGGCTCTCGTTAAGCTCGTACTTCTCGTGGACTGCGCCAAGCAGCAGGTGAATAAAAGGGGTCAACTTTCCCGAAATCCTGGAGGTCACCTGAGGGCCTGCCATGATGCTATAACTGTGCATTTTCTGCTCGAACGCGTCCCCATTGCTCTCCTGTGAGTACGAGGAGTTGAAGACGCCTACATCGGCGACGATCCCGAGAATGGGGCTCAGGTTTTTGGCCACAGATGCATTCGCCCCGATCCAGTTGTTGCCTCCCAGCCGGGTGTAGTGGAAGCCGCCGAAGACCTCATATTTGGGGAAATCCTGAGCCGATGCCGAAAATGGATGGAAGAGAACAAAAGCAAGCAACGGTGATGACAACCACGCTAACCTTCGCATTCTGACTTTTCTCCTGTGGATCCTGGTGGCTCGAGGCCAGCAGGCGACACGGCCGAAATCACAAAAGCTGCTTCTTACGAATGCTTCGATGCGAACGCGGTGAGGTCCTTGAAGTGCGCGAGCCTATTGCCGATCTTATTGGCGCATATAAGGGGACGCTCCTCTATGCAACTTGAAGGCGGCCAGGCTGCGCGCTCCAAGGACGAAAGCGTGTAGGACCTTATGAAACACTGTACAAAGTATTTGACGTTGAATGGCTGAAAAGGTTCATCAAATAATGAGTATCAGTGCGGAAAGGACTTTTGCCGCCAAGGCTCCAAGGCTCCAAAAGTATTAATCTTTACTTAAATTCGAGATTCGAAATTCCAAAATCTCGAATCTCGAATTTCGAATCTCGAATCGCCGATTTCTTGGCGTCCTAGAGTCTTTGCGTCTTAGTGTTAGATTTTGGTTGCAGCTATTCTGCCTCGTGTTCTCCGGGCTGAGTTTTTCACCGGTGCCTGAATCTCAGCGGTGTCAGTGATAGCACTTCCCATGTCCGGACGGAAGGTGAGAGAATATCGCCGGGATGGGCACCTTGGTGAAGGAGCCGCGGCCCTCCGCGCGAATCTGGGCCACACTTTTCAGGGAGACTGATTTTATGCGCTCATTTTCCGTTTTCGCCCTGTTGTGGTATCTTGCGAGTCCGATCTTTGCCGGTCAGGGCAAAACCAACTACCCGACCCCTGTGGAAGGGGACTACACCATCGAAAACTTCAAGTTTGTCAGCGGAGAGACGCTGCCTCAGCTGAGACTCCACTACACGACCATTGGAACGGCGGCCAAGGATGCCTCCGGGGTGGTGCGAAACGCGGTGCTGATCATGCACGGAACGACCGGCAACGGCAGGGGCTTTCTCTCGAACCAGTTCGCGGGTGGACTATTCGGACCTGGCCAACTCCTCGATGCGACCAAATACTACATTATCCTCCCGGATGCGATCGGGCACGGGAAGTCGAGCAAACCGAGCGATGGGCTACACATGAAGTTTCCGCATTACACCTACGACGACATGGTGACGGCGCAATATCAGATGCTGACCAAGGGCCTCGGCGTGAACCACATGCGACTGGTCATGGGCACTTCGATGGGCGGCATGATGACCTGGGTCTGGGGGTATGGGTACCCTGATTTCATGGACGCCCTGCTGCCTCTGGCCAGCCTGCCGGTCGAGATCGCGGGCCGCAACCGCATGATCCGTAAAATGGCCATCGATTCGATTCGTGACGATCCGGAATGGAATAACGGTGAATACCAGAGCCAGCCGCGCCGTGGCCTGACCGGGGCGATTCACATGCTTGTCATCATGGTCAGCAGCCCGCTGCAGTGGCAAAAGGCAGCGCCCACGCGCGCCACCGCCGAGACGTTCCTGGAGAACAGGATCAACGGCTATCTCAAGACGCTCGATGCCAACGACATGCTCTATCAGTTCGACGCGTCGCGCGACTACAATCCGGCGCCACACCTTGAGGAAATCAAGGCGCCAGTCTATGCCGTCAACTCCGCCGACGACCAGGTCAACCCACCCGAACTCGGCATCCTGGACAAAGAGATCCAGCGTGTAAAGCGCGGCCGCTATATCCTGATCCCAATCAGCGACCAGACCAACGGCCACGGCACGCATTCGATGCCTTCGATTTGGGGAAAATACCTCGGAGAGCTGCTGGCGGAAAAATAATAAGCTGCGGCTGCACGGCCACCACCGAATCTGGATTCTTCTGGCGGTCAGATCATGGGACTTGCTTTGCAGAAACCACCTTTTGAAGTGACCCAGGAACTTCGGGATTGGCTTAAGTTAGCGCTTATGGGGCTCGCGACCTGGGCTGTGGCTGTGGTGTCTCTTTCGGGGCTTGTCACTGTCTAAGTTGCAGCGACAGTTGTTTTCTTGTATTTTGCGTCTTTCGCGGCCGCGATTCGCGCGGTGAAAATTGTTGAAAGTCCCACGCAAAAGCGCTAGTCTCGGTGGGCCAATTCCTATAGAACCGCTTTCAAGGAGATGGTCGATATGATACGTCGACGATATGCACCGATAGTTTTGTCTTTGTTACTGGTACTGCTCGCCGTGGCGGCTCCCCTGGCAGCGCAGGAGCTCAGCCTGGCCAAGCAGGTTATCGAACGCACATTGCCGAACGGACTGAAAGTCCTGATGGTCGTGCGCCCGGAAATACCAACTGTCCGCTGCATTCTTGCCTTTCGCGTGGGTTCCGTGAACGAGCGGCTCGGAATCACGGGCATTTCCCACTTGCATGAGCACATGATGTTCAAGGGCACCCAGACAATGGGGATCAAGCCCGGCACGCTCGAGCTGGATAACCAGCTGAACAAGCAGATTGACGACCTGGAAGCCCAGATCGTGAAGGAAGACACCAAAGTGAAGGGCCGTGACGAGAACAAGATCATGGCTCTCAAGAAACAGGTGGCCGACCTGATCGCGAAAGAGCGGGCCGAAACGCTCGTCAGCGAGGAGATCTGGGGAGCCTACCAGGAGGCAGGCGGCACCAACCTCAATGCTTCCACTGGGGAAGAAATGACACAGTATTATGTGACGCTTCCCAAGAACAAGATCGAACTTTTCATGGCTCTCGAGGCGGATCGCCTGGTCAACCCCGTATTTCGTGAATTCTATTCAGAGCGCGACGTGGTGGTCGAAGAACGCCGCCAGAGCGAGAATCGCGCCGGTTTCTTTTTCGACGAGCAGCTCCACGCGACCTTCTATGAAGCGAGCCCCTATGGTTGGGACGTCGTCGGATGGATGTCCGATGTCAGCCACCTCAGCAAACAGGAGCTGATCAACTATCGCCAGCAGTTCTATCGTCCGGACAACGGAGTCATGGTCCTGGCGGGCGGCCTTGAGGTTGAACCGGCCATGGCCCTGGTGACCAAGTATTTCGGTTCCATCAAGAACCCTCCGGGATCGGCGCCGCGCGTGCGCACCGAAGAGCCCTCGCCGGAATACTACAAGAAGATCAATGGCCCGGACTTTAAACC
>JBEKYG010000237.1:0-7308 GCA_049511215.1 Acidobacteriota bacterium
CCGCAGATGCCCCCGCGCCGCCGGAACCCGAAGGGCGCATGGGGATTGCGGGGCGATCTCTGCGTTGCTCGTCGTCAACGATGTGCACCGACATCGCCTCCTCCTCGCGCCTTGAGCTCGCCGCGCAAGCCCCATGCGCGCGACCCCTCCTAGTTCTCGGACGGGCTCCTAGCCCGCATTTCTAACCGGGTTTCTACTGCAGCGGCGGATCCTGGAATGTCTACTGCGTTGCGCTCCTTCTGGCTCCTCGACGTACTGTCGAGTACATCGGCGGGGCCCACGAGGTGACGCCCGGCGCCCGGTCACTTGTTGCTCGTTTCCAGATTCGTCGTTGTCAGGGCCGCTTTCAGGGCGGCCTCCATGACATCTTCCGGCGGTGGACTCCCGCACCAGAGGCATTGCTGTTTCCAGGCCTGCCCGAGAAACATCTCACTTCCTGAGATCGTCTTGCGGCCTGCCCGGCCGGCCTCCTTCAGCAAGCGCGTCTCGGCAGGGTTATAGACAAGATCATAAACCCATTCGCCCGTGAGCCAGCTTGCCGGCACCGGCGACCGGTCCGTTTCGGGAAGCATGCCAATCGGCGTGGCATTCACCAGAAGATCCCAACGCAGGCTTTCGAGCCGGTCCCAGGCTGCGTGTTCTGCTTGAAACTTCTCGGCCAGATCGCGGGCTTTCCCGCGATCACGTGCCACGATACAAACGTCGGCGCCCTCGGCGCGCAAGGCATAGATCACGGCGCGCGCTGCTCCTCCCGCTCCCAATACGACCGCTCGCATTTTTCCCGGATGGGCGCGCCGCTTGAGCGGGCGAAGAAACCCTTCGACATCCGTGTTCTCACCGTGCCAACCGCTCTTTCTTAGAATCAGCGTGTTGACCGCTCCCGTCTGCTCTGCTGCTACCGACACGCTGTGTGCAATCGCGTGGGCCTCTCCTTTATATGGAAGCGTCACGGCGACGCCCTGCAGCGCAACGGATTCGTGAAACCGGAGGAAATCGTCGAAGTCTGCCGCCTCCAGGGGGATGAACACGGCATTCGTTCCTCGCGCCGCAAATGCGGCATTATGAATCCGGGGTGAGAGCGAATGCGCCAGCGGCTTTCCCAATACACCGTAAAGCAGGGTCTCGCGGTTATTCTCGCGCGCACGGTACTGACGCGCCAGTACGTCGGCGGGAAGCTGGCCGTCGGCGGTTGATTCCCCTCCAGGCAAGGCTGCAAATGTTACCCAGGACCCCCAACTGACTCCAAGGATTCGGCTGGGCAGGCCCTCGGGCCCCATGGCCAATGCGCACAACTTCAGGTCACGCTGCCGGGCGCGTTTCAGGAGGTCCACTATGCGCAAGTTGTCTGCGAGGCGGCGGGCCTGCACCGCAATCTTGAGAATGCCTGCGCCCGAGGCTGCCATGGCATCCATCAACGCATCCAGATCCGGAGGGGTTTTTTCAAAATCGTGAGAGGAAACGATCACTCGCTCGTGCGGCACGCCCTGCAGAATCACTCGCCAGAATGCGGAAAACTCGACATCTACGTAGTCTGCACCACAGCTCGCCGCTTGCAGGATCGTCTCCAGACGCTGCCGCTCCGACCCCACATAAGCTCCGCCCTCCTCGCGCGAGCGCAGTGTGAAGATCACGGGCTTCCGCTTCGCGCGCAAAAGGAGATCGAGATCCAGGTCGTGGATGAAATCGGCGCGGATCTCCACCAGATCGGCCCATTCAGCGGCGCGTGCCGCCGACTCCGCGGCTTTTTCTGAGGAGGACTCGCGAATGGAGACACAGATTTGAGCGCACATGTCTTCGGTTTTCAATTCTGCCCGACGCTTCTAAGTCCCAGCGGTTTCATTCTTCCCCCTTAGGGTTTGTCACGAGACAAGTGGCACACTTTGGCATGAGCGCCGGGCGGGCAGATGGAAGGCGCCGCGACGCAGGCGCTGCCGGTGTGCATCGTCGAGGAGCGGCAACGCCGCGGATGCCCGCCCGCCGCCGCGCCCCTTCGGGCTGCGGCCCGCAGGCGTCGTTGCTCGCTCCTTACATACCGCAGTGGGTATGCTCGTCGCTCGCGCCTAGCCAGCGGGGCTGGGGGCCTGCGGCAAAGTGCACCACTTATTTCGTGACTGACTCTTAGGTCCGATGCAGGTTCTGGGCGGCCACGAAAGAAAGCCCGCGCTCCGTCAGGGCCCAGGCGGTCCTATTGGCGGCATCGAACTTGTCCAGGAAGTTCTGGGCCAGATGATCCCAGTCGCCGGAGGCGATGACCTCCTGTTTATCACGGAAATAATCCAGGATATCCGACGGGTGCGCGCGGGCCCCATCCACCTCGGGGTCTCCACCCTCGTGTTTGGCGGAGATGTTGGCGACATGGTCGGCGATCTCGATCAACTCCTGCCGGCGATTATAGGGTTGGCGCACGATGCTCTTGTAAGTCTCCGTGATATGGTGCTCGAAGCGCACTAGGTCCTCAAAGCCAAGCGTTTTGCGGAATTGGGCCGTGATCTCCATGGTCTCGTTGTTGATGGAATTGCTCCAGTTAAACCCGATCAATGGCGTACTGCCGTCGCTGCGCGAGAACAGCCGGGCCCCAATCAAGGTCCAAAAGGCGGCAAACGGGTTGTCGTTGCCCATGAAGACGGAGATCTTGAACTCGATATCAACGCCGAGACGATACAAAAGATATCCTGCCAGCACCGTACCGGGATTGAGGTTGAGCACCTGGCGCACGCCGTAATTGGTGTAATAGTAGAGAAACTCGTCGACCCACTGCAGCACATGCTCGTTGGGCTGGCCGACCCCGCCGAAGTACCCGGTAATGGTTGCCGGACCGCCCAGGTGGATATTCGAGCCGTCGGTCCCCTTTGTGTCCAGCGTCTCGACAAGGCTCGCGCCAATGATCCGCATGGCTGCGACGAAAGCAGGCAAGTCCCCGTCCAATTCCTGCTCTTTCATCTTGCGCACGCAGATGAAGCGTCCCGGCATCAGCACACCCTGGGCAACGGCGCGCTCGGCGGCGGCGATAACCCACGGGAAGTACTGCGCCGCGCTGACCTCGAGCGTCACCGCAAAGTCGTCTTTGAAATGCATGGACGCAGCCCGATCGCCCAGAACCTTACGCCGGTAATCACCTACGCTGATAAAGGCGCCTCGATCCCGCTGCGTCTCGAGCCAGCGCAAGGAATCGAGAAACTCGGGTTTGATTTCACGGACGCGCCGAAGCAGCGATGACAACTCGCCGGCCTGCGCCGCTTTCCGATTGATCTCGGCCGGCGTGCCATGGCGGGCTACAACATCAAGTAAATCCCTAATAACGCGCGTATTGGGATCAAGCAGAATGGCGTTAATTTCATCCAATCGTTCCTGTGGAATTTTCAGCAATGGCTGGATCGGCTCTTCCATGGAGAATCTCCTCGAAGCAGTTAAAAATCACCGTGCGAATATTGCGGACGCTCGATTCTACCATCAACACCGGCCCTTTAGTACTGAGTACTGAATGATGCTGCAATTCAGACGCTACCGGCGATTCGAGATTCGAAATTCGAGATTTTAGAGTTTCGAATCTGACAATCCATTCCGCATACTGCATGGAGGAGACCACGATGGGGCCGTAGGATCAGTACTTCTCTTGACAATGGTGGGGACGGATGATATCAACGGCCGTCGTCATTGATGGCCTGTGGCGCAGCAACGTACACCAGCTGTTTCGTGACAGACCGGAATCCAATAATGGAGTTTCATGGAGGAGCTATGACTGAAAGAAAACCAGCGACGCTGCCATCTCTATTCAAAAAGGTCGCCGACGGGCAGCCGCTTACCATGCTCACCTGCTATGACTTTCCGACGGCGGTGATGCAGGACCGCGCCGGCATCGACATCATCCTGGTGGGTGATAGTCTCGGCATGACCATGCTGGGTTATGAAAGCACGCTGCCGGTGACCATGGAAGACATGATCCGTCATGCCCAGGCCGTGCGGCGCGGCTCGCCCAACACCTGGCTGATCGGGGACATGCCCTACATGAGCTACCAGCCCAGCATTGAGACAGCCATCCGCAGTGCGGGACGCTTTATGGCCGAGGCCGGATGCAATGCCGTCAAACTCGAGGGCGGCGTCGAGATGGCCGACCGCATCGCCGCTCTGGTTCGCTCTGGCATTCCGACGATGGGCCACCTTGGGCTCACTCCCCAGAGTGCGAGCGCGCTGGGAGGCTTCCGCGTTCAGGGAAAGGGCGCGATCCAGGCAAAGAAGATCGTGGATGATGCCAAGGCGCTCGAAGAGGCCGGTGCCTATTCCATCCTGCTCGAGATGGTTCCCGACCGCGTGTGCAAGGTCATTACCGAGAGGGCCAAGAACTGCTTTATCATCAGCCTCGGTTCCGGACCGGACGCCCACGGCCAGCTCTTGATCTATCACGACATGTTTGGGCTCTACCCGAGGTTTAAGCCCAGGATGGCCAAGGTGTTTGCCGATGCCGGCAAAGTCATCCAGCAGGGGCTCGAGCAGTACGTCAAGGAAGTCACTGAGCACAGCTTTCCCAAACCAGAAAACTGGTTCCAGATGACGGATGAAGAATACCAGCGTTTCTGCGAACTCCTGAAGTAGTAGCGGACCAGCACTACCCGTTTATCGTGCCTGTTTAGCCCTGTGGTCATCGAGATGTCCTTTAAAAGCAAAAACCCGCCACGGATTTCACGGATTCCAAAGGCTTTATGAAGGCACTACCGAAAGGCGATGTTTCTTGCCGCCTCCAGGATGCAGGCGAAGACGCCGGCATCATTTGGTGGACCTCGATGCGCGCATGCCACATGCATATGGATTCGTGAAATCCGTGGAATCCGTGGCTGCTTTTGAAGGGGCTGAACAGGTAACTGTTTATGTACCACCAGGACGCCCAGACGCCAGGATTATAAGGTTTCTGATCTTGGCGTCTGCGGGCCTGGCGTCTCAGCGATGATTTTGGGCAGCGCCTGGAGGATGAGCATCGAATGCCTTACGATGCGGCCAAGATGGCGGACTGGCAGATTGCTCAAAAGGCGGAAGAGAACATGCCCTCTTCCTCCGTTTGGCGAGAAAGACTAGGCTTGCAGGAAGACGAAATCCTTCCCATGGGAAAGGTCTGCAAGCTGGATTTTCTTAAGATCATCGAACGCCTCAAGGGCCGCGCGAATGGCAAGTTTATCGAGGTGACGGCTATCACCCCTACACCTTTGGGCGAAGGGAAGACGACCACATCGCTCGGCCTGATTGAGGGCTTGGGCAAACTGGGCAAGAACGTCGGCGGATGCCTCCGCCAGCCATCCGGCGGGCCGACGATGAATATCAAGGGTACTGCCGCAGGCGGCGGGAACGCGCTGCTGATTCCGATGACGGAGTTCTCCCTGGGCCTCACCGGAGACCTCAATGACATCATGAACGCCCATAATCTGGCCATGGTGGCGCTGACCGCGCGCATGCAGCACGAGCGTAACTATGGGGACGAGCAGCTGCAGAAACTGACCAAAATGCGTCGCCTTGATGTCGATGCCACGCGAGTCGAATTCACCTGGGTGATGGATTTTTGCGCCCAGGCTTTGCGCAACATCATCATCGGCATCGGGGGCAGAAATGACGGCTTCATGATGAAGTCCCAGTTCAACATCATACCCAGCTCCGAGCTCATGGCTATTCTTGCCATCGTGAGGGATCTGGCAGACCTGAGGGATCGCCTTGCCAACATCACGCTGGCCTTCGATCGCCGGGGCAATCCCGTCACGACAAAGGATCTCGAAGTGGACGGCGCCATGTGCGCCTGGATGCGCAACACCATCAATCCAACGCTGTGCTGCACCGCCGAATACCAGCCTTGCATGGTGCATGCCGGGCCCTTCGCGAACATCGCGGTCGGCCAATCTTCGATCATCGGGGATCGCGTCGGGCTTAAATTGTTCGATTATCACGTCACTGAGAGCGGATTCGGCGCAGACATCGGTTTTGAGAAGTTCTGGAACGTAAAATGCCGTTATGCCGGTTTAACCCCCAGCACCTCGGTCCTCACGGCTACTATCAGAGCCCTCAAAATGCACGGCAATGGTCCAGCCGTGGTACCGGGGATTCAGCTGCCTGAGGCGTACACCCGAGAAAATCTGGGCCTGCTGGAAAAAGGAATTCCCAATCTGGTCCATCACATCAACATCATCCGCAAGGCGGGAATCAATCCGGTTGTGTGCGTCAACCGATTCTCAACCGACACCAAGGATGAGGTCGCCATGGTGCGCAGGGCAGCGGAGGCGGCCGGAGCCCGTTGCGCCGTATCTGACCAGTGGGCCCAAGGGGGCGAAGGCGCCGTGGAACTGGCCGAAGCCGTAATCGAAGCCTGCAACGACAGGAATGATTTCCACTATCTCTATCCGCTGGAAAGAAAATTGAGAGACCGTGTCGAGACCATCGCCCAGGAGATATACGGAGCCGACGGGGTTGCATGGACGCCCGAGGCTAAGGCAAAGGCCGAAATGCTCGAAGCCGATTCGAAATACGGCGACTATGCCACCCTCATGGTGAAAACGCATCTGAGCCTCAGTCATGATCCGGCGGTTAAAGGCGTTCCGAAGGGCTGGATACTTCCCATTCGCGATGTTTTGATCTTCTCGGGAGCCAAGTTCCTATGCCCGCTGGCCGGAAGCATCAGTTTGATGCCGGGAACGGGATCCAACCCCGGCTTCCGCCGCATCGATGTGAACACCAGCACCGGTGAGGTGACGGGCTTGTTCTGATTTTGAGCGCCGAGGGAACGGTGTCATGATTTCATTTACAGGCAAGGCCGTCGAAACTCCGCGAGCGGGGGACAGGAGGGGCCATGTTTATTGAGAAGGCCTATCTTTTTCAGGGAATGAGTCCGGAATTCATGGAAGAGGTCTCGAGAAACCTGACTCACGAATTGCATAGAAAAGGAGATCCTCTCTTCAAGGCAGGGGATCCAGCCGATTTTCTGTACATGATCGAAGAGGGGAGAGTACGCTTGAGCGCAGGCGAACGCGGCATCTTCACTCAAATCGTGGAGAATGAGGGCGATGCTCTGGGCTGGTCAAGCCTCGTGGGGCGTAATGTGTACTCGTGCTCGGCGGAATGCCTGACTGATGCCAAGCTGGTCAAGATCCGGAAAGAGAGACTGGACCAGATCTTTGACCGCTATCCGGTTTGCGGCCTGCTTCTCTTCAGGCGTTTGGCAAAGATGATCGGTGATCGTCTGGTGGAGAGCTACCGCCAGATCACGGCTGCTCATTCGGACAAAGAACCGGCGCCTTACGGATACGGAGGGTGAGGATAAACAAAATCTCAACGCAG
>JBEKYG010000238.1:0-7304 GCA_049511215.1 Acidobacteriota bacterium
ACTCGCGAGCATGGGAACGATCATTCGTTTCGTGACCTACCGCAACATTACTCGCTCCGATGTCGACCAGGCTGCCGTGACGATCCGGGAAATGGTGGCAGCGCACCCCTGGGCAACAGCCAGTGCGAATTACTGAGTGCCAAGTGCACTCAAATTCGAGATTCGAAATTCGAGATTCGAGATTTTAGAATTTCGAATTTCGAATCTCGAATTTTCGAATGTTGAATCGCAGCCGCCTTGATTATGAGGTTGACTTAGCTCAAGGCGTTCTGATATTCAAAGGTAGTTGTTATTTCTCCGATGCGGTTTTTTGCTTTGAATGGGCATGAAGATTCCGTCATTCACTCTCCGAGGATTTAAGCGGCCGCGTGAGGTTGTGGGCGCGGCACTGGGCAAACTCGAACGCGAGGTTATGAACATCACCTGGCAACGGGGTGAAATCTGCGTCCGTGATGTCTTCCAGGCTTTTGAAGAGCGCATTGCCTACACGACACTGATGACCACGCTTCATCGCCTCTACAAAAAAGGGGTGCTCGACCGGCGCAAACAGGGGCGTGCGTTCCTTTATTCACCACGGGTTTCCCCAATCGAATTTGAGCAGGGAATTGCCAGGGATTTGATTGAGGGCCTGATTGGCCGCGCGGAGGATGGGGTCGAGCCTTTGTTGGCCTGTATCGTGGATGCGGTGAGCGAGCATGATCGTGCCTTCCTTGATGCGCTCGACCGCTTGATCAGGGAAAAGAAACAGGAACTGCGGCGAAAGCAGTGAAGGACGCCATGTACGAGATGCTGGGCATTTGCCTGTCGCTTACAGGGTTGCTGATCATCACCAGCCTGGCCTCGATGCTCGCGGCAATCCTGTGGCGCCTGTGCTCGCAAGCCGCGGCATCCTGGGTGACAGCAGCTCGCGCGCGATTCCTGTTCTTTTTGCGAATCGCACCTGGTTGCGCGGCGATTCTCTGTGTCGGGGTGCTTTTCATACCGGCATATGTGTTCAATGAGCCCCGCCATACCACGGAGGTGGTCACCGCGAAACTAGGCTTGCTGGCCGCCGTATCGCTTTTTGGAATCGTTTTCGCCTTTTGGCGGGGAATTGAGGCATGTCTCGTGACTCGCCGGCTGGTTCGGGATTGGCTGCAGCATGGCGAGCCGGTTCAGATTGAAAGGGTCACAATCCCCGCCTTCCGTTTTCAGCACCGGTTTCCAGTTATCGCGATCGTGGGTGCCATGCGGCCGAAGTTGTTCATCGCGAACCAGATCTTCCATTCACTCACCAGCGAGGAGATCTCGGCGGCGGTGGCACACGAAAGCGGGCACCTGTCTGCCGCTGACAACTTCAAGCGCTGGTTGCTGCGTGTGTGCCGGAATTATCTGTTCATCGTGCCTTATGGCCGATCTCTCGAGCGTGCTTGGATTGAGTCAGCCGAATTGGCAGCCGACGAACACGCGGCCATGGGCGGAGCGTCCGTGGCGCTCAACCTCGCATCGGCTTTAGTGAAGGTAGCGCGACTCGTGCCCAGGGGCTCTAAGCCTGCGATGTTTGCAGGAGCATCTTTGGTCGCACCGGATTTGGGCAGCATCCGGACGCGTGTGCTCCGGCTGACTCAACTTGCTTCCCAGTCCGACAGCCCGCGAAAGGCAAATACCCGTGTCTCCGGCCTCGCTCTCGGGGTTTGTTTCTCTGCGCTTATGATATCCGCAATTCTGATCATTTCCAGCTCCGGCCTCTTGGGCGCGATCCATTCCGCGCTCGAGTGTGTCGTCTCAGTGCTTCAATAGCCGGCGGCCAGATCCACAAAAACAACCACGAACGTCTACAGAGGATCGATGAGATTTCACGATCCGCTGTGGCAGGTTTGCAGGTTTCGTACTACTTATGTACAAGTGTCTGCAATTTAGGCAAGAAAAACAAAAGATCAACGCAGAGGTCGCAGAGAAAATGGATTCAAAAGCAGAAAATCCTCGGCGGCCTCTGCGCCCTCTGCGTTGAGGCTTTTGGGTTGCGGATATTCCGCATCGTGGCACATCGGGTCCAAATACGAACTCTGGTAGTAGTTCGCTCAAAACCATAATATCGCGCCCGTCCTGATATTCTTCAAGGAGGAATCCCGTCAGGATACTCTTCTTCGATCAGGCACAGACAATCAATGCGATCATAATGGCTTACGGAGGACTCAGATGTTCTGCATTCAACCACCTCGCTTGAAGGCATCAACGCATGCTTATCCCATCTTGTTTCTTGCCAGCCTTGTTCTAATCGTTATTTCTCTCAGCTCGGGCAGCCTGTGGTCCATGCCCGGGCAACAGTCCAACAATGCGGCGCAGGGGCAGGGGAGCACGGATCAACAGAAGCCGGCCCAAGTTCAAGCCCCCAACGAGGTCGTGGTGGTCACGGCCCCACGCATAGAAATTCCTTTGAACGAGACGCCTGCAGCCACAACCGTGATTTCCGAGGAGATCCTGAAGGCGATGCCTCGCGGCATTGGCGCCGAAGAAGCGCTCAAGGTTGTACCTGGGATGAAGATTGACAACCAGGCGGACGGCGAGCGCGTCCACATCTCGATTCGCGGCCAGGGCCTGTTGACGGAACGCGGCATCCGCGGCATCAAAGTTCTGCTCGACGGCCTCCCACTGAACGACCCGAGTGGTTTTGCGCCGGACCTGTTCGATGTCGACTGGTCCACTGTCCAGCACATTGGGGTCTTCAGGGGGCCCGCCTCGGCGTTGTACGGCGGTGGGGCCGCCGGCGGCGTGATCGACATCGCAACCCGCGATGGCGGCACGAAGCCGATCTCCGTCGACGGGTCGTTTACCTACGGCAGTTATGATTTTTATAAGATTTTTTCGGAACTGAGTGGGACCCAGGGGGATACGAACTACCGGATTTCCGCCTCCAATACCGCTGGAGACGGCTATCGGGATCACACCGCATTCCGAGCGCTCAACCTGTACAGCAAGTTCACCTGGAAGCTCGGCGACCATGGGCGCTTGACCGCCATCCTCGCGGGGACCAATTTCTTTAATGAGAACGCCGAGGGTCTCAATTTAGGCCAGCTCGGGAACCCACAGCAGGCGAATCCGGATGCCCTTACCTTCAACGAGTATCAGCGGACTCGCCGCGTTACTATGGGACTCACGGGCCAGTTTCAGGCAGCCCACAACCAGGATCTGTCCTTCAGTGTGTATTACCGCAATACCGCCTGGCGCGAGTCGGTGCCGGACAGCATCGACCACCGGACCTATAACACGCCCGGAGCCATCCTCCAGTACACGGTTCACAGCGGCCGGGGAAAGGTCAAGAACCACTTCACGGTTGGATCCGATATGGACTGGCAGACGATCGGGGAATTTCGGAATCTAAACCTCGGCGGAGCGCGGGAGGGCGCCAAGGGCTCGGATCAGGATATCTATCAGAGAGGGATTGGCATTTACGCGCTTGACCGCATCGAGCTTGGTTCTAAGTGGAACGTGCTGTTTGATGTGCGCAGCGACCATATCCACAATGAACTCACCGACAAATTCAAGGCCAACGGATTGGATCTGTCGGGTTCGGCCGACTTCAGCAAGGTAACCGGACGGATCGGGCTCTCCTACAACCCCACATCGAACTTCGGCCTGTACACCAGCTGGGGGCAGGGATTCCTTCCGCCGGCAACCGAAGAACTGGCGAACAATCCGGTTCAGCGGGGCGGATTCAACACCGGTCTGAAACCGGCAACTTCTTACGGTGAAGAATTCGGTGTCCGGGGCAACGCGGGGAAACGCTTCTTCTATGATGTGGCTTTCTTCCACCTTGCCACCACCAACGACTTCGGACGCTATCGCGTGCCCGGCCGCCCGCTGGAGACCTTCTACCAGAACGCGGGCGACACTCGCCGTTACGGATTTGAGTCGGCGGGTTCCTGGTTTCCGGTGGACCCGCTGGTTGTGCGCTTTACCTACACCTACTCTGATTTTAAATACACGAATGTACAAAGTCTGTTTGGCACGTTCAAGAACGTGTGGATGCCGAATTCTCCGCGCAACCAGGCCTGGGTGGATGTGGAGTACACCTATCGCCACCGGCTGTTTATTGGTTTCGACAGCGACATGGTAAGCCGCGCCTACGTCGACCAGACCAACACCGGTTATGCGTGGGGCTACGGTCTCTTTAATCCGCGCGCGGGAGTTCGCTGGAAGAGCGATAAGGTGAGCGGTGAAATCATGATTTCCGCCCGAAATGCCTTCGATAAATACTATATCGCCTTTACCGAACCCGATCCCGACGGCAATTCGTATCAGCCGGGACCGAAACATGAAGTGTTTATCAGCGCCCGCCTCTACCTGGGCGGCAAGAACTAGTAGAATCGAAAGACGTGACACGGCATACCCGCAACCAAGATTTACCGCCAAGACTCCAAGGCTCCAATGCGCCAAGAGTTTTATCCTTGATTTCTTGGCGTCGTAGCGTCTTCGCGTCTTGGCGTTAGATTTTGGTTGCGGCTCTGCCGCCTTCTGTATCTCGCGGCTGTCACTCTGATTGCCTACCGAATTCCGCCAAAAAGAGCTTGTGCTCCGGCCCTCAGCCAGCTACAAATACCCCCTGACATCGTAGCGGGAAAGGAAAGGACCGTGGCTATTATCCTCGATGGATTCTCATTAACTATCGACAAGCTAGTCCGCATTGCGAGATACGGAGATCAGGTCGAACTGGATCCCGGTGCCATGGAGCGCATCAAGGTGTGCCGGAGGATGCTCGAGGACAAGATTCGTGCGCACGAAATCATGTATGGAGTCAACACCGGCATCGGCGAGTTCTCCGAGGTGGTCTTAAGCGACGAGCAGGTGCAGCAATTCCAGCGATACCTGATCTACAACCATGCTGCCGGCATCGGTGAACCGGCGCCTATCGAGTACGTGCGCGCGGCGATGGCCGGCAGGATCAATGTGCATGCGCACGGTAATTCGGGCTGCCGGCCGGAGATCACGCTGACGCTGGCGCAGATGTTGAATCAGGGGGTGACGCCGGTCGTTTGCCAGAAAGGCTCGGTTGGAGCCTGTGGCGACCTGGCGCCAATGGCGCAACTCGCGCTGCTGCTGATGGGCGAAGGCGAGGCGTTCTACCGGGGCGAGCGCCTGCCGGGACGCGTAGCTTTCGACCGCGCCGGCATGGCCGTGCCCGGACTGCAGGCGCGAGACGGCCTGGCCACCATTAATGGATCAAATCTCCTGACGGCGATGAGCGGCATTCAGCTTTACGATATCAATCGATGGCTGAAACAGGCGGAGATTGCGTGCTCGATGACGCTGGAGGCGCTGATTGCCAACCTGAAACCATACGATTTGCGGCTGCATCAGCTTCGCGGATTTCCGGGCGCGGTGCGCTGCGCGCGTGCCATCATGAAGTGCATCGAGGGAAGCGATCTGCTGGCGGGAAAAATCAGGACCAAAGTGCAGGATGCCTACTCCATGAGATCGACCCCCCAGGTCATCGGAGCCGCGCATGATGCCGTTGCCTATGCGGCGAAGCAGGTGGAAATTGAGCTCAATGGCGTTGGGGATAACCCGATCTTCCTGCCGGAGGCAAAACTGACCTTGACGGGCGCGAATTTCCAAGGCACGCCCGTTTCCCTTCCCATGGATCTGATTGGGGCAGCCGTGACCATGGTCTGCATCCTATCGGAGCGGCGCCTGAATCGGCTCACCAATCCGGCGCTGAGCGTGGGTCTGCCGGCATTCCTCACCAAAGGCGCCGGCATGTTCTCCGGCCTGATGCTCAGCCAGTACACCGCGGACACGCTCATCGTCGAGCAACGCATCCTGTCAGCTCCCGCTTCGATCGGCTCCATTCCAGCGGCCGCGGATCAGGAGGATTTTGTATCCATGGGCATGAATACCGCGCTCAAGAATGCTCAGATCCTCGACAACGCCTATGGGGTGCTCGGAATCGAATTTATGGCCGCGGCCCAGGCGTTGGATTTCCGCGAATTCACCCCGGGGCGCGGCGTCAGCAAGGCTCATGAGATCGTGCGCAAGCACGTGGCCCACCTCGAAGAAGACAGGCCGCTCTATCCCGACCACAATACCATGAAGGAGTTGGTCAAGTACTGTGCGATTCTGGAGCAAGTAGAGAGAGAAGTCGGCCCCCTAGACTGACGCATGGCGAATGATGCATGACGAGTGGCCGTCGGAGGTCATCTTCCTTTCATTTTGTCCACTCCGTACATATTATGATCGCCACGTCGGCGCAGCGTGAGCAGTATGCGTATCCGGGCCGACAATCAGGAGGAATTAGTATCCAATTCCAGCGGGGACAACTTTGAGGGATCAGATGACTCCAAAGCAAGTAGGCGGGGCGAGCGCGGTTCAGCTGCAGAGAAAGATAGGATTGTGGACGGCAACGGCAATAGTTGCTGCCAATATGATCGGGACGGGTGTTTTTACCAGCCTCGGTTTTCAGATTATCGACATTAAGGACGGGTTTTCCATCGGTTTCCTATGGCTGCTCGGCGGTATCGCAGCCTTATGCGGGGCGCTTGCATATGGCGAGCTTGGGGCAGCCATGCCCAGGTCCGGCGGCGAATATCATTTCCTTTCGAAGATCTTTCATCCGGCGGTCGGTTTTCTTTCGGGCTGGGTGTCGGCGCTGGTTGGTTTCTCAGCGCCCACAGCCGCGGCGGCCATGGCCTTGGCCAGATATGCCACCCAAACCCTGATTGCTTCAGGGGTGCTGACCCCAGGCAACGATGCTGTTCTGATAACCGCCATGGTCATCGGAGTGGTGACCGTCATCAGCATCATTCACTCAATGCAGATCCAGCTTGTCAGCCGTTTCCAGGTGTTTTTTACGGGGTTGAAAATAAGTCTCATCTTGATTTTCGTATTCGCGGGGTTCGCCCTCGCAAAATCGCAGGGTGTGAATTTCCTGCCTGGCTCGGAGAGTGTAAAGTTCGTCTTCAGCGCGCCGTTCGCCGTATCCCTTGTTTTTGTGATGTATGCCTATTCCGGTTGGAATGCTGCCACTTATGTGGTTAACGAAATCGAAGACCCTGGAAAAAACCTTCCCCGATCGCTGTTTTTGGGCACACTGATCGTGACTCTCCTCTATGTCCCCTTGAACCTGGTTTTCCTGTATTCCAGTCCTATGAGTGCCCTGGAGGGAAAACCCGAAGTGGGGTTTATCGCAGCCAATTACATATTTGGCAGCGTGGGCGCCATATTCATGGGCGCGCTCATTTCGCTGGGGCTTGTATCCGCGATCAGCAGCATGACCTGGGCGGGTCCGAGGGTGTCGCAGGTAATGGGCGAAGACTATAAACTGCTCG
>JBEKYG010000239.1:0-7287 GCA_049511215.1 Acidobacteriota bacterium
CGCGGCCGGCGAGTCGTGCTCGAACATCAGCTTGCGGAAATTGCCGTGCTCCGGAAATCCGTCCCGGCATTCGGCTGCCGCCAGAATGAGGCCGCCCTGGCTCACAATCTGCGCCGCGGCCGACATCCCTTTCACGGATTGATACAAATTTTGATCGAGCGGATAACCGCCATTGGTTGTCAGCACGATGGGGTAGGTCAGCTCGCACGCCACCATGGCGGTCGCCCGAGCGAATTCGCACCCCTGCTGATGCGCCGCCAGCACGTCGCCGCAAAAAAAGCCGGTGATTCGGCGATTGCGGTTCTGGGTCACGTTGATGCAGAAATCCACGGGTAGAAGCGACCCATTGGCCCTGACCTGCTCCTGCGTCGGGTTTCCCTCGATCTGCCCCCAGGTGCTGCGAGGGTCTGCAATCACGGCCGCCCGGTGATAGTGCATGATCGAATCGATATCGGCCAGCGCCGGAAAGATCCCCTTGTAGCCGCCGGAAAACCCGGCCATGAAATGCGGCTCGATGAACCCGAGGACAATGCGACGGTCGGCTTCCACGTAATCACGGTTCATCATGACGGTTCGCCCATCGGGCGACTTGCCGGCCGATACCATGGTGGCCGGATCGTGCGCCGTGTGGTTGACGACCTTAAACCTCGCCAGGAGCTCGTGGCCGACCATGGCGGCGAGTTCCACTTCAGTGTTGGAGCGATGAGATCCGGTGCCGTTGATGATCGTGATCCGGCTATCGGGAACGTGGGAGAGTTCACCGATGGTCCAGCGCAGCAGGCGGTCGGTAACGAGTGGCCGCGTGATGTCGGGAATGACCAGCGCCAGCCGGTCCCCCGGTCGGACCAGATCCTTCATCGGGCGCGACGCAATCGGATGGCGGACCGCGGCTCCAAAGGCTCCATCCTCATCCGGCAGCCCTTCCACAAACTTCGGTTCCAGCACCGTAACATCGGCCGCCGGAATGCTTACCTCTATCCATTTCGTCCCGTATTGGAGCGATACCTTCATGTCAACCCGAAAGAAGTACTGAGTACTGTATGCTCGAAGGAGTACTTACCAATCAGTTCATAAGCAGGTTGACATTTGGCAGCATCAAAAAGTGCGGAGAACGCTATATCCGTCGGGATCGGGGTCGCAGTCGCAATCGGTTGTATGGTCTGCAAAAGCCGATAGCGACTGCGACTGCGACCCCGATTCCGATCCCGATGATTGCCACCCAAAACGAACACGCCCTCCGTCCAGATCCTCATTTTTTGATCAAATGCCCCACCTATTTATGAACTGATTAGTAAACCGCATTGCTCAGTACTCAACAATGATTAAGCGACGGTCACTTCATTGCAAAGATATACGTCCTGAATCGCGTTGAGTATGGCGACGCCGTCGTTCATGGACTTCTGGAAGGCCTTGCGCCCGGAGATCAGCCCCATGCCGCCGGCGCGCTTGTTGGTAACTGCGGTCCTAACTGCTTCGGCAAGGTCACTGGCGCCCGAACTCGCTCCGCCGGAATTAATCAATCCTGAACGGCCCAGGTAGCAATTGACCACCTGGTATCGTGTCATGTCGATAGGATGATCGGTAGTGAGCTCGCTGTAGACCTTCTTGCTCGTCTTGCCGAACTTCAGGGCTTCGTAGCCGCCGTTGCACTCCGGAAGCTTCTGCTTGATGATGTCGGCTTCGATGGTAACACCGAGGTGGTTGGCCTGACCCGTCAGATCCGCGGCCACATGGTAGTCAGGGCCACCCTCCTTCTTCTTGTCGAACGCCGCGTTGCGCATATAGCACCACAGGATCGTCACCATTCCCAGCTCATGCGCGGCATGGAACGCTTCGGTGACCTCCTGAATCTGGCGCTTCGACTCCTCGGAGCCGAAGTAGATGGTGGCGCCCACGGCCACCGCACCCAATTCGAAGGCCTGCTCGACGTTGGCGAACATGATCTGATCGAAGGAATTCGGATACGAGAGAAACTCGTTGTGGTTGATCTTGGTGATAAAGGGAATCTTGTGCGCGTACTTGCGGCACACCGACCCGAGCACGCCCAGTGTCGAGGCCACGGCATTACACCCGCCTTCGATGGCCAGCTTCACTATGTTCTCGCCATCAAAATAGATCGGGTTAGGAGCAAACGAAGCGCCTCCAGAGTGTTCGATCCCCTGATCCACGGGGAGAATGGAAAGAAAACCGGTACCCCGAAGCCGGCCGTGGTCGAACATGGTTTGCAGGCTGCGCAACACCGGAGCAGGCCGGTCGCTGGCCAGGCAAATGCGATCGATGAAATCGGGGCCGGGGAGATGAAGCTGTTGCTTCGGCACCGTTTTGCACTGATGATCCAGGTAATATCGCGCCTTATCCCCAAGCAGCTCTTCGATCCTTGTTATTGATGCACCTTCTCGTGTCGGCATGGTCCCTCCTCTGATCCAAACTTAGCGGTCTTTTGCGTCCTGGAGTCTTGGCAGTTGCCGGCATAAGGCAACTGCCGCCATCGAGGCTCGAAGACACAAAGACTCCAAGCAGACTGAGACTGGATTATACCTCGTTTTCCTCCAGAACCTTCGCATCACCTTATCTTTAGTCTGCGATTTAGAAGGTGGGAAAGAACATAGCCTCGAATAGCACGGCCGGGGCACAGCCTCAAAGAAAAAAACTTAACGCAGAGGCCGCGGAAATCGGATGGGAAAACGATCTCACAACGGATTTTCTCTGCGGCCTCTGCGTTAAGCTTTTTTGTTTGCGGCTATGCTGCTCCGTGTGGTTCGTGGCCGCTTTTTTCTTGCACTGTCTGAATCACAGCGTCTTTGGTGGCCGCTTTTCCCCTGACCGAGAAAGCGAAAAAAACCTCTTGACATATCAAACGTTTGTATTAATCATACGTTTGTATGATTAACACCAAGACACGCATTCTCGATGCTGCCGAGCGCCTCCTGGCGGAGCGGGGATTCGCGGCGGCTTCCATGCGGGATATTACGGCTCGGGCCGGAGTCAACCTCGGGGCGGTCAATTATCACTTTCGTTCCAAGGATGCCCTCATCCAGGCCGTCTTTGCGCGTCGCCTGACCCCGCTCAACCGGGAGCGCCTGGAGGCCCTGGACGCCTGTGAAACCGAGGCCGGAGGAAAACCTGTGCCCCTTGACGGACTGTTGCGCGCGTTCCTGGTGCCGGTACTGAAGCTGGGCCGCGATGGCGAAGGGTTCATGCGATTGCTGGGCCGGATGTACTCCGAACCGTCGCTCGACATCCAGCGGGTTTTCACTGCCGAGTTGGGCGAGGTGGTTGGGCGGTTCCTACGTGCCTTTCGCCGCACCCTTCCTGAGCTGTCGCCGGAGGAACTCTTCTGGAGGCTGTTCTTCATCATCGGGGCCATGGCTCAAACGCTGGCCGCCGGGTCTCTCTTGAAGTTTCTCTCCGGAGGCATCTGCGACCCATCCGACATGGAGGATGCGAGAACCCGGCTCATCGGTTTCGCCAGCGCGGGGTTGGGGGCACCTGCGCTAAGACGAGACAAGAGAAAGGCCGGAAGGGATCGCGCTTCCTGAAGCGTGCAACTGTTCTCCGGCAGGCGGCACACCCCGGCCCCCTGCCTTTGACTGACGGTGCTGATTATGCCCGATCGAACCGCATGCTATTTGTTCCTGGCCCTGTTGTTCGCACCGTTCCCCGCCCGGGCGCAGAGCGGCGTCACCAACTCCGGCTCGGGGCAGCAGGCTGCCGCCGGTGCTCCTGCAGTGCGCCTTTCTTTGAAGGATGCTGTCGGCATCGCGTTGGCGCCCGAGGGGAACGAGCGCGTCCAGCTCGCTGAGGAGATGATTCGCCAGGCGCGCGCTCTCTCCGATGAATCGCGCGGGGCCCTGCTGCCCAGCCTCTCGGCCTCCGTGGGAGAGCAAAGCACGACTCGCAACCTGGAGGCGGCCGGCATCCATTTCAACCTCCCCATTCCCGGCTTCACGTTTCCCACGCTGGTTGGACCCTTTAACATCTTCGACGCGCGCGCCACCGCAAGCCAGACCATCCTGAATCTAGGTTCCGTGCGCCGCTATCAGGCCTCGCGAGCTGGAATCCGCCAGGCGGAAGCTGAGGAAGAAAGCGCTCAAGACGACATACGGGCTCAAGTCGCGCGCGCGTATCTGGCGGCCGTGCGGGCGGATGCCGTGCTGGAAGCGACGCAAGCTGATGTCAATCTGGCGGAGGCTGTCCTGAAACTGGCAAACGATCAGAAGGCGGCCGGCACGGGCACGGGGATCGAGGTCACGCGCTCCGGCGTTCAGCTGGCAAACCAGAAGCAGCGCCTGCTCGTGGCTCAAAACGAGCGCACGGCTGCCCAGCTGCAGCTGCTTCGGGTCATGCACCTCGACCTGTCTGCTCGGCTGGAGTTGACGGACACCCTGGCTTACGTTCCCACCCAGTCCATGAACGTGCAGCAGGCGTTGCATGAGGCCCTTGAGAGCCGCGCCGATTGGCGTGTACAACAGAAAAGGCTGGAGACTGCCCGGTTGCTTCAGAGTGCGGCCCGGATGGACCGGATGCCGTCCGTGAACTTCTTTGCTGATTACGGCGCGATTGGAACGGGGATCGACAGTGCCGTAGCTACCCGCACGTATGGCGTTGCCGTCCAGATCCCGATTTTCGACGGCGGCCGGGTCGACGCCCGCCGGGCCCAAAGCGTTTCCCTTTACCACCAGGAGATGATCAGAAACGAGGATCTGCGCTCACAGATCGAACTGGAAGTCCGCCTCGCGCTCGATAGCCTGCAATCCGCCGCGGAACAGGTTAAAACCGCGGAGGAAGGGCTGGGCCTGGCTCTGAACGAAGTAGCCCAGGCTGAGCGGCGCTATCGTGCCGGCGCCAGCCCGGGCCTCGAGGTCACGGACGCCCAAACCCGGTTGGAGCGCGCGCGCGAGAACAAAATCTCCGCACTATTCGGCTATAACATCGCGCGCATCAATCTGGCAGCTGCCATGGGTACAATCCGACAGGTGATCCAATGAGCAGACGACCGGTTGCGGGCCTGTTCATCAAGGCAGGAGCAGGTCCGTCGGGGAGCCGGCCTTTTACTAATCAGTTCACAAATAGGTGGACATTTGATCCAAAAATGAGGAGCTGGACGGAGGTAATGTTCGCTTTGGGTGGCGATCATCGGTATCGGAATCGGGGTCGCAATCGCAGTCGCTATCGGCCTTTGCAAACCCATCCAACCGATTGCGACTGCGATTGCGACTGCGATCCCGATACCGATACCGACGGATATAGTGTTCTCCTTTCTTTTTAATACCGTCAAGTGTCAGCCTACTTATGTACTGATTAGTAACTCTTTTACGCCCAGTATTCTTTTCCGCGCCGGCAGCGACGGAAGACGCATAGGAGATCAAAGAATATGAAGTGGACGCGCATAGGAACTCTCGCCACGGCTCTTCTTGGCGTCGCTGTCTTCCCCGCATGCGGCTGGTGGCAGCATGGCGCCCCGGAGGCCCTGAAGCTCTACGGAAACATTGAGCTGACGCAGGTGAATATGGCCTTCAAGATCTCCGGCAAGCTCACCAGGCTGGAGGTTGACGAAGGTGATGCGGTGAGCAAGGGCGCGATCCTGGCCCGCCTGGACACCGTCCAACTAGAAAGTCAGAGAAATCGCGATCATGCGGCACTCTCGGCAACGGAATTTCAGGTGCCCCAGCTACAGTCGAGCATCGAACGCCAGAGAGTCACGCTGGCGGCCGAGACCGAGCTACGCGCGGCCCAACTCGCTCAAGCCGAGGCGCAGCTGCGAGACCTGTTGGCGGGGTCGAGAACCGAGGAGATTCAGCAGGCGAAGGCGGTGGTAGAAGAGGCCCAATCGCAACACCAGCAGGCCCGGCAGGACTGGGATCGGGCACAGGTCCTTTATAAGAATGATGACATTTCCACGGCGCAATTCGATCAATACCGGGCGCGCTTCGACGCTTCAGCAGCGGCGCTCCGTCAGGCTGAGGAGCGGCAAGCGCTGGTGGTTGAGGGCCCGCGCAAAGAGCAGATTGAGGGGGCGCGCGCCCAAGTGGAGCAGGCACGCGCCAATCAGCGGCTGACCGAGGCATCCCGCCTGGAGCTAAAGCGACTGGAGCAGGAGCTGCAAACCCGCCGGGCCCAGGTGGAGCAAGCGCGCGCCCAGGTATCGGTCGTCGATGCGCAGCTCGCGGATGCGGTCGCGATCTCGCCGGCCGCCGGCGTTGTCCTGGTAAAGTCCGCCGAGGTAGGGGAGGTCCTGGCACCCGGCACCACTTTCGCCACCATCGGCGAGTTGGATCGTCCCTGGATGCGGGCATACATCACCGAGCAGGATCTCGGCCGGGTGAAGCTGGGCGCGAAGGTCAAGGTGACGACGGATTCTTTCCCGGGAAAGATCTACTGGGGCAAAGTCACATTCATCTCCTCGGAAGCCGAGTTTACACCCAAGCAGATTCAAACTCCCGAGGAGCGGATAAAGCTGGTGTATCGCATCAAGATCGAGGTTGAGAATCCCCAGCATGAGCTGAAACTCAACATGCCCGCGGAAGCGGAAATCCTGCTGTCAGACCTCAGACTTCAGACCTCAGACATCAGACCTTCCTGACGGCAAGCGGATCGAGATCCGCGAAAGGGACTCCGAGGTTTTTGGTCTGAGGTCTGAAGTCTGACGTCTGAGGTCTGAAATCTGAGGTCTGTGATGAGTGAACAGCCTGCAATGGTGGAGACGAAAGGCCTGACACGGCGATTCGGCACGCTGACGGCCGTGGACCGGCTCTCTATCAGGATCGAGCGGGGCGAGATCTTCGGCCTGGTTGGTCCGGATGGCGCAGGCAAGACCACCACCCTCCGTCTGCTTTGCGGCCTGATGGATCCCACCGGCGGTGAGGCCTGGGTAGCGGGCCGCGACGTCCAGCGAGACCTTGACGCCATCAAGGACCGCATCGGCTATATGGCTCAGCGCTTCGGTCTCTATTTGGATTTGACCGTTGAGGAAAACATGCGCTTCTACGCCGACCTGTTCGGCATATCCAAGAGTGAGCGCGCCGGGCTGGCAGCGCAGCTACTCAAGATGACGCGTATGGAGCCGTTTCGTGGCCGCTTGGCGGGAAACCTGTCGGGCGGCATGAAGCAGAAACTGGCCCTCATGTGCACGCTGTTGCACCACCCTCAGGTTTTGTTTCTGGATGAGCCGACCAACGGCGTCGACCCTGTCTCGCGACGCGACTTCTGGGCCATCCTGTACCAACTGGTGAAGGACGGCCTCACCGTGGTCATCACCACGGCCTATCTTGACGAGGCGGAACGCTG
>JBEKYG010000240.1:0-7286 GCA_049511215.1 Acidobacteriota bacterium
GCTTCCCGGCCCAAGCGGATTCGCCGATTGGCCGCGTCCATTTGTGTTGCGCGCCGCGCACCTGGATGGGCGCACCCTCATGCCGGGCACGGTCTTCGACTTTGACCTTCACGTGTTCGATTTGCAGGAACCCGCCCTGGTCTGGCTAGTCTTGACCTTCATTGAGATGGGGAAGAGAGGTTTGGGGCCGGGGCGAGGTCGCGCACGTGCTGAGAGAGTGATTGGATTGGATGCAAATGGGGCACGCGCCTCTTCGATTTACGATGGGAAGAATCCTTCCTTCCCGGTGGTTCCCCAGCCAATCGTCGTGAGACTCGATCCTTTTCCCAGGCCGGTGTCGCGCGTTCGCGTGGGGTTTGCAACCCCGACAGAGCTTAAGTCGGAGGAACGCCTGGTTGTTGAGCCCCGGTTTGCTGTGCTGTTCGCCCGTATCCGAGACCGGATCAGCACGTTGCGGCAACTTTACGGGGGAGGGCCGCTCGAGATTGACTTCCGCGGCATGGCCGAGCGAGCAGCTCTTGTGGAGTTGTCCAGCTGCAAACTCGAATACAAGTCAACCCAACGAAGGAGCAGCAAAACTGGCCAGGTGAGCCCACTCGGTGGTTTCGTTGGAGAAGTCGAATATACAGGCGACTTGGCTGAGTTCGTGCCGTATCTTGCGGCCGCTTATTGGACCGGCGTCGGCAGGCAGACCGTATGGGGCAAGGGTGCGGTACAGCTGTTGGAAATCGCGTGATCAATCCCAATCCATAGGAGGCTAAAGCGATCTTCGTGGCGAATATCATCCGGTCTGAACGGAGGAGGAAAAGCGCAACTCCGCGAGAGCTCCGATCGCCCTTCCCACGTCGCCACGGCACCTTCTCGCAATGACATTGAGATGTTTTTCAAACACCTTAAGCTCGGACTTCGTTAGCTTGGACATAAGGATTCGGCGCATTTCCGGCGGCGTTGGCTGCTTGACCGCAACCAGAAGGGAGGATAGCGGGAATCGCAGCACTCTGCTCAGGACTTGGACCTGCGAAGCGATTATGCCGGCACACGCGACCCTGACCCCGGATTCGGCAGATGATTTCAAGATAACCGCCACCTCGCTCTGTGTAAAGGGAAGAGAAGCCAACACGTGAAAATCGTCAACGAGCAGGACCTGCAGCTTCCGGTATTCCTGGCGGACGCTGGAGAGTCGATCATGGCGGATGCCTTCCACTAGCTTGTGGGCCAGATCGATTGCGGCAGTGCGAAATAGCCGAGCCTCGGGATGCCGCTTCAGCACCGCATGAGCAATAGAGTGCAATAGGTGCGTCTTGCCGACGCCAGTCGAACCCGACAGGAATAGCATTCCATGGGTCATTAGTCCAGGTTTGGCCAGAGCTTTACAGGCATCAAGCGCTTCGCCACACCCTGGCCCGCGCACAAATCTATCAAATGTAAAATCCGGCCTGAGTTGCATATGCGTACCCTCGATCTGCCTCATTTAGTTCTGCCAAGGCCATACCCGCTGGCTCCCCACATGCTCGTGCCAAAACACGATGTCGTGCATAGAATTCCGGCCTTCTGAGACATGAGCCTCTCCTCAGCAGGCCTCAGACGAATTCATTGGTACTCAACGTCAACAAAGTCGTAGACGTCCAAGGTCGCATGCCAATCGTGAGTATCCTCGCGTCGATGCCGGCAGAGAGATGCAGTGCTTGCGATCACCGGCATCGTTGATCAAACGCTCAAACGCGCTTTCAATCGGATCTGCCCTTTTTTTGTGCGGCACTCACATTCTGTTGACCAAGTCGTAGCTGGTAACAAAACCCATCATTCATCACCTTTGCAAGAGGCACATCACCAGAGGCCTGTATGGCCGCCTCGAGCGCGGCGCCTTCCTCAGAGCTCAGCCCTGCCAGCGAAATGACGCCCCGGCCTTTTTTCCACCCGCGGGTTCGAGTGAGCAGGATTTGGTAAGCCGCGGCAGCATCGTGAGCGTAAACGTAAACCCGCCTTTCCTTCACGCGACAGGAGCCAACGTGGCCTCCGGGGACAATCGCACAAAACCATTTTTGGGATAAGATTAGCATATTCTTTATCGAGCCTGATGCTCTTGCTGAATCATCGCTACCGCGCTGGACGCTCCTAATCTCAATGCTCGCCTGAGTGGCGCGCTTACGGTCATCTCGGTTACGGTCATCTTCCTAACCTGATAGGCAGTGAGCTTACCCGCCGATGCCGCGTATGGAGCTTGGGCGGGCTGAAGCGCGCGAAGCCCCGAACCGCGACTATGCAGCCCTCCTCATTGCGGACCGCGCCTGCGCCGGTATCCGGCGCGACAACATCCTCCCGAGTAGGAACGGCTTGGGCCACCAGAGTGGAGACAACGTAGACAGCGCCTGGAAGAGGAACGGGCAGACCGGTAACTTCGCGGGGCTCATGCAGGGCCAGCGGGTAACCGTCGAGGCAGCCGAGCAGCTGCGTCACCATCGCCACACGGGCTATTCCGCTTGATGGAATGACTTGTATGCTGCCGTCCTTACTCACAAGCGTCAGCGGGTGGGGCGTAAGATTTACTATCGTCATGAAATGCCTCTATTTCGCGAATGACCTGCGGCCCGTCCGCCTGAAAGGCGCGACAGCATAGCACGGATTATGAGTGCAATTATCGTCGGCAAGAGCGCGATTGAAACCCCGGGAGGCATGGAATCAAATAGAACCGCTATGAACGGTTTAAGCAAAAGTGAAACGATGAGGCCGCCGAGCGCGGCGGCGGCTGTTCTGCGGCTTATCCGACGCACAATCAGTGCCAGGCCGATTACTGCTATAACCACAATCAACGCTTTGTCGGGTATTAGGAGCCAAGAAGCGTTCATCCCTTCTCCTCCTGCCAAGCACACTCCCGGGCAAACGTCGTGCGGACCGCCCTCGATTGTTTATTGCAGCGGGAGATTCTAGCGAGTTCCATGGATGCGGCTGCAACTTTTTCGAAGGCCGCGCGAATCTGCATCACGAGGCCGGCATCGGAGTGTTCTGGAAGCCTACTTGTGAAAGCGATTCCGGAACGATAACAACGCTCTTCAGTGACTGGAAGTGTACCCCTCACGACGCCTTTTGCGCGGAACTCCGACCGATGGTGCAAGGGTATGGATATCGGGTCGCTGTACACCGGCACGCCCTCCGCTACCAAGGCGTCAAGAAACAGGTCGCGGTCTATGCCATGGTGCACCTCGTCTCGCGCCCATGTCGGGCAATAACGATACCAGGCGTGATCACAACCGCGGACACAAAGCGGGGGATGAATGCCTGGCAGATCACGCAAGGCCAGGGAGAGCTCATCGTAGAAATGCAGCCGACGCAATCGCCTTTTTTCGCAGTTCTCAATCTCGCTGCAGGCGATTACAGCAGCGAGCGGATGAATGCGAAAGTTGTGTCCTGCTTCGGTTTTGCGGCAGCTACGCATTTCTGGTATTTCGAATCGCTGTCTTATCGGGTGCTGTGTAACAGCGACTGTGCGCTCGAAGACGGCGGCCCTATTGGTCAGCAACAATCCCCCTTCGCCGGCGGTTACCGGTTTTCCACGCCCGAAGCTGACGCATCCGGCATGTCCCCAACTACCTGCGGCCTTGCCGTCGAGACGGGCGCCAAAAGCCTGGGCGCAGTCTTCGATAACCGCTACTCCTCGCGAACGGGCAATGCCACAAATTGTTGGCATCTCGGCCATTTGCCCGAACAGGTGAACAACGACTACAGCGCGTGTTCGGCCGGTGATGCGACGCGAGAAATCAGCCGGATCCAGCGTGTAGCTTAAGGGATCGACATCGGCAAATACCGGTCGAGCCCCAAGATGTTGAATTGCCGCGGCGGATTGCCCCCAGGTATAAGCTGGAACAATGACTTCATCCCCATAACCTACATCGCAGGCCAGCAGTGCGGCAAATAATGCGGCTGAGCCGCTGGAGAGCGCCAGGGCATATCTGACGCCTGTCATGTGACGGCAGGCCGACTCGAGTCGCGACACAGGTCCCCCACCCGAGATCGAGGAAAGAAAGTCCCAGTTATTGCGTGCCGCCTCGACGGCTTCGTGCAGCCGAGAAACTGTTGTATCCGAAAGCAAGGGCAACGCCGGAAGTGTGACGCGCACCGCACGTTGACCACCCATCAGGGCAAGTCGTTCCATAGTGATTCAGAAGCGCCGACTGTGCTGTTCAACCTGCAAAGCCACCGCCAGCTCACTCATCCTCCGATTTAGTTTCTCGTAGTCCAATTCGCCAGATTGCATGTCAACCATGCCCTCCAGGTAGTGCTGAATCTCGGCGTTAGTCCGCAACCCCTTCCGGCTCCTCCACGGAAGAACGGAGGAAAAGCTGGCCATGCGCAGGGCGTTCAAAGCAATGAACTCATGCTGCATCGGGTTGTAATTAGGTTTGAAATCCCGAGCAGCCTCCTCCAGGTGCGCATGGTCGATCGGCGAACCGGACTGGCCCATATCGACGTCCATGAGAACGCCGGCGCGGGCAACCACTTCCTGAAGAGACCTCACGGTAGGATTCTGCAGGGTTGGCAACTGCGCGATAACGCCACAGCGCGCCTCCGAAGAGATCGTGCGACCGACCTGCGCAGCCAGAACCGGCAGCAAAGCATTGACTTCCGACGGTGTCGG
Organism: Acidobacteriota bacterium; assembly: GCA_049511215.1. Taxonomy (GTDB): domain Bacteria; phylum Acidobacteriota; class UBA6911; order UBA6911; family UBA6911; genus JAFNAG01. The sequence continues at coordinate 4,634 of JBEKYG010000240.1, forward strand.
GTGGAGGAAAGGTATGACCAGCTGGAAGCGATCCAATAAAGCCGAATCCAGCACGTCAGGGCGGTTGCTTGTCCCCACCCACAGGATCCGCCCGCGGTGCTTCATGCTTCCCATAAACTCCCAGATGCGCCCCATCATGCGTTCGCTGGTGCCCGCGTCCATGCTCTGGCCGGTATTGCGTTTGCCGAGCATCTGATCGATTTCGTCCTGCCAGATCAAACAGGGCGAAAGAGTCTCGGCAACTCCCAGAACGCGCTCCAGGTTGCGTTCGCTGGCACCCACCAAGCCCTCGCGGATCGTGCGCATGGCCAGGCACGGATAACCCAGCTCGCGCGCGAGGGCTTGAACCAAAAAGCTCTTTCCGCAGCCCGGAACCCCAACCAACAAGAGCGCCGCAGTGGCAGTCTGAGGATCTACCTTGATCGTGCGTACCAGGCGACCCAGTTCGTCCTTGGCATGATCGAGACCACTGACTCCTTCGAAGCCGAACTTCGGCTCATGCACGTCCAAGAGCCCGTGGCAGAGCTGATTGATCACAGCTGCCTTCCGTTCGCGGACCGTTTCAAGATCCAGTGGCAGCTTCCGTGTGGCCGATCGATACAACAACTCCTCAATCTCCACATGCGGCAGGCCGCTGGTGACTCGCGCCATCTCTTTGGCTGACATTTCCGCGCCCTCATTCTCTTGCAACACTCCCAACCGCGCAGAGAGTGCCTGGATATAGTCTTGGCGCTGGACCTCATTGGGAAGAGGGATGGTTAGCATCTTGTAGCCAACGCCTCCGCGAAGGAGCAAGTCGCTCACCTGGCTCTCATAACTCAACAGAAAGACCAGGTTGGGAGTGATGCGGATCGACTCGTCCATGCCCCATGCGTGCATTACTTCGAGCATGGCCAGCTGCACCTGGCCGACCATTGCGTTCATGCCATTCGAAGAAGGAGCCATATGATCGGCATAATCCAGAATAAGCGCCACTTTGTGATCCGGGTTGCGCAGCCAGCGCGTCGCGTGCGCCAGCACCTGATCCGGGGGCAGATTGTTGGGCAGGCTGGCAAACGGACTTTTCACGGGGTTCCTCTCTCTGGATGGCGGCCGCATTTCCTCAAACCCGTTTGCCAGGGAGTACTGACCCACGGCGTAGCCTTCACGAGCCAGGTAAGCGGCCAAAAAGTATTTCACAGGGATGGGCGGTAGCCCCGATTCCGGATAATGCACCCGGTCAGCGGTATTTCCGTCAAGCACATAGCCCCGCGTCTTGCCTGCTCTTGCTTCATCCAATTGCTCAAGCCATCCTGGTTTCATTTCTTGGCTCCTTTTTCAGTTTCGGATCTGCGTTTGACTCCAAATGAAAGCCCTGCCGCGCTGGAGGCGCTGTAACTCAGATTCATCCCTGGCCAACAAAACACTTCTCCGTATCGGAGCGCCGGGAGCGGCTTCATCCTGGGGCCCCTTTTCACTTTGCGGGAAGATTTCAGCCAATGCCGCCTCTAGGTCCTCGCCGTGGCGTTGCGCTCTGCGAATCAACGCGCCACCACTGAAGCGACCGTGGCGCATGATGCTTTCGGCATGAATGCCGAGCCCGTTGCGACGAAGAGCCTCGATCAGCGTTCGTGTCTCATCGGCACAGCTATCACCTTCGAAACCCGCCATGTCAAACTCGAGCCGGCCACCAGGACGGAGCACCATGGCCAGGGTCTGATGCTGGCGGCGGCCAACCAACGCCGTGTTCTTTTTGAAACTGGTGACTTTGACTTCATAGCCCAAATCCTGCAGTGTGTTTCCGATCTGGGCAGCTACAGTGGCACGCTCGGCTTTCAGCAGACGCTGATGCGCGTCGTGAGCCAGAATCGTAAATTGCGACTCAGCCAACGTGGCGTACATTCGCGCCTTCTCCGAGTCTCCTGAAAGAAGACTTGTACGGGCTGAATCCACAGATGTGCGGGCGGCACTCAACCGTGCTGAATACATCTGTTCTGCCACCAGCTTGAGGGGCAGCTCGCCTTGAAGCGCCGCGGAAATGGCTTCGGCCTTGGCAAGCAAGTCGATGGTCTCGCGCCGAGCCGCCGATTCTGAAGCTGGCGGAAGCCCCTGAGTGGCCAGAATGGGGGAGGGCAGCAGCGTCGTTCTTAAGGCAATTTCGGTGTCCGCAGAGGATAATGCCATCGATTTCAGAGACACTGTTTGCCGGGCCGCAATCGCTGCAATTTCCTGTGATGCTGCCTGATAGGTATTGCGCACCGTGTGCCCTAGCCGTTCTCCCATCTGTGTGCTGTCAAACGAATGGCGCGCCCACTGCTTGCCCTCAGCGGCTGTTTCTCCCACCAAAGCTCCGGCGGCTGTCACAGCCTGCGAAGCCGCACGGACGCCGGTGGCTAGCGACTGGGTCGCGAAATTAAATCCATCCACGGCCATTTGGCCCACCAGTCTTGCGCTTTGCAGGGCAATATAGCTGACTCCTGCAACCAGCAAGACGACCAAGACCAAAGGAGCAACCAGCGCCAAAACCAAGAGTTCGCCACAATCACTCATTGTTTTTTCCCCTCGTCCTTATCCGTCCAGCCCCAGTTCCAGTCCTTGAGGTCTTCGGGTTGGGGGTCTTCCGGCTGAACATACCCGCCGCCCTTCGGTTCAGAAGAAGGAGTGTGCCCAGGCT
>JBEKYG010000241.1:0-7285 GCA_049511215.1 Acidobacteriota bacterium
CGCGCATTGCCACCATGATTACGAAGCCGACCAGGCAGAGGATCACAAGAACCAGGAGAATGAGAATTATCAGCACCAGTATGCCCACAAAGCGCCAAAAAGACCGCTGGTGCATTAGGGCATCTTCCATCCCACCCACTTGATCGCTTATGAGCGCCCTCTTGATACCCCCGGCACACCGAAACAGGTGTAATGCTGGGAAGAAATAAAGGCATCCCAAAGCCGCATAGATAGTTCCGATCAACCCAAGCGGCGCTCCGCCAAGAGCCGTCCTGCTGAGCGAAGACAACAGTCCAGCACCCAGGATCAAAAAAAGGCCTAACAGAAATAGAAGTCCGGTCCCTATGAACCCCATGATGGAAATGAAACGCACCCACGGTTTCGTCTGTTTGAGATATCCCATCATCGCCGCAGTGATGGCCGGCGGCGTGGGCAACTGTTGCTGTGCCCCAAGTTGATCATCCGTCAATCGGCTCTCCAGCGAGTCCACACTGACCTCCTCACATGTCCGCGTCCTGCATCAAAATGTTACCCTCAGCACGGATTCATCCGCTTCAGACAGCCCCCCTGAGGCCCCGGCCAAAGAGCTGTGCTTATCGAGCTACTCCACCACACCCAGGCGCGACATGGGCCAATAGACGAAAAACGCTTTACCGTATATCAGGCCTCTGGGCACAAAGCCCCAGTTACGGCTGTCATTGCTGGAATTACGGTGATCCCCGAGCACGAAGTATTGCTCCGCGGGAACGACGGTTTTGGAAAACGATTCATGGTCCCGAAACTCGGGTTTGAGATACGGCTCCTTGACCTCGCTTCCGTTTACAAACACGACGCCATTGAGGATCTCGACCAGATCGCCGGGTACGGCAACCACGCGTTTGATGAACGACTTGTTCGTGTCTCTGGGGTACCAGAAGACCACGACGTCACATCTGTGGATATCCTCGAAGCGGTAAATAAATCGATTTACGAATATCCGCTCCTGATCCACGAGACGCGGCTGCATGCTGGTGCCTTCAACTTTGACGGGCTGGATAACGAAGATGACAATGAAAATTGCGGTTGCCACTGCGAAGATGATGTCCCGAAACCAGGACTTTAATTCTGAAAACAGACTGGAACCTGATGCTGGAAGGTTGGTCCGCTCAGGCAGGTTTGGCACTTCCGGCGGAGAAGAGAATGGTTGGTCCATCAAATTATTTGGCTGCGACACTTCCTCCAATCACCAGTGCAAGGTAGCAGAGGCGTCCGCAAAACTCAACTGCTTTGTGCCTCGAGCTCTGAAGGGCGCCAGCCCGCATTTCGCACCAGGTTTCTACTGCGGCGTCGGATCCGGGCATGTCTACTGCGTTGCGCTCCGTCGGGCTCCTCGACGTACCGTCAAGTACGCCTGCGGGGCCCTCGGTCGCGCGCCTTGTATCCATGCCCGTCTGCGCCGCCTCGCTACGAAACCTGGTGAGAAATGCGGGCTAGAAGGGACCCCGGAGTTGGCGACTGTCCGCGGTTTTTCGCGTGCCTTGTGTCTCCGCGGTGAATTTATTGGTCGCGGATTTGCCGCGGCGTGTTATTCGTGGCTATGTTTTTTCCAACTCTCGAAATGGCAGTGCCTCCAGCCGCGAGTCAGACCTGAGAATTAGAAACCGATCTGTCTCGCCCCGCACCGAATTTCTTTTTGGGCGTCCGGGAATTCATGCGCAACAACCAGCGTCCACCTTCGTAAATAAAGGACAGACGCCGCGTGTGCGGAACGAAGGGTGCGGCGTCAGGTAATTGATGGATCGAAGACCGTATAACTGAGCCAGCATCACGAGGTTGTATTGGACAGGCCAGCTGTTATAATCGAGGGTTGCGGGTGAAGATACAGGTGCCGCCGAGGGTTGGACCTTCCGGCGGAGAGATCTCCGGGTTGAAGGGTGCATCGGCACGGCTTGAGGCCGTGCATGCACTTATTATTTCAGCAAGGACGCCAATGCCGAGAATCGTGGCACGGGTTCAGGATCCGGCTCCGAATCTCCCGGGATCAGGCTCTGTATCGAGGTTTGCAGGTATTTATGAAGATTGCGGTAGTCAGCGGTAGCCGTCATAAGAACTGCACGCTCAAAGATGTGGCGGGCGGATTTGGCACAGTTTTTACAGTAGGCAACTCTCCGTTTGCCCGGCTTCTTGAAATCGCAAAGCGCAGGATCGCATCGATACCGAACATCACACTTGCCTATCTTCACTCCATCTTCGAAATGCACGGCGCCGAGGTCAGGATCCTCGAAGTGCGCCGTTTGAACCAGCTCGAACCAGCCGATCTCTATCTGATCGCATCCTCCATCGTCGATTGCACCTTTGAGCGCGAAATCGGCTTGGAGGCCAGGCGCCGTTTCGAGGGCAAGATCGGCTATTTCGGGGTTTTTGCGGCGACCGTGCCGGAATTCTATTTCGACGCGGCCGATTTCATTGTCCGAGACGAAATAGAAAACCTCGCACCGGCGTTGGCGCGGGGAGAGATCCCGAGCGGACTGGTCTCAGCCGGATTTGTTGAGGACCTGAATTCCCTTCCTCATCCCAACTGGAATCAGTTTGAATTGCGGCGCTTTCGCTACCAGATTATCACCAGAGACGGCATCACGCTGCCAATGTTGGGAAGTCGCGGCTGTCCATACACCTGCAACTACTGTCCGTACCTGGTGAACTCGAAGTATCGCGTTCGCACTCCGGAGAACATCGTCGGCGAGATCGAGGATCTGGCGGGAAGGTACGGCATTCGCGGCGTCTCTTTTCGTGACCCGAACCTTACCTACAGCAAGGAGCGTGCCCGCGCGCTCGCCGAATTGATGTTGAGTCGAGCAGTTAACGTGCGCTGGGGGATGGAAGCACGCACCGACTGCCTTGACCCGGAGTTGATCACCCTCTTGCATCGGGCGGGGCTGCGCAGCGTGGAGGTGGGAATCGAATCCGCGAGTGAAAAAACTCTCCGGACGAATCTTCGCAAGGGAACCCCCAAGACCCATCAGGAGCGCGTGATCGAGCACTGCCACAAGTTGGGGATCAGGGTCATCGCCAACTACACCCTGGGTCTCCCCAACGACACCGTTGGTGGCATACTCGACACGATTCGCTACGCCAAAAAGCTGAATACGTTTGCGATTCAATTCACGGTGACAACTCCGTACCCCGGTACACAGTTCTTTCGCAACGTACGGAGCCGGATCTTCGACATGGACTGGGAGCACTTCAACGGATGGACCAGCGTGTTCGAGCACCCCGCCATTCCGCCCGAGCAACTGCACCGCCTGCGCGAGTTTGCTTATGTCTCTTATCACTTGCGCCCGCGGTATGTATGGAGGTTCCTGCAATCGACGCTTCTGCATCCGCTTTTCTTTTCCGAGCCAGAGCCCTCCGGGGCCTAGAAGCCCGGTAGGGAGATCTTGTGGCCTTGATCACTTTGCTGCTGGCTTGCCTGCTCTCCTGGAGCGTACCCGACCTTCCCAGACAAGAGAGGTCCGTATTCGTAACCGCGAGTTTCCTCGGCAAGAACCGCCTGTTCCTCGAAAACTTGAGCCGGGAAGAAATCCGCGTTTTCGAGAACGGCCAGCCGCGTGCAGTGGAGTTTTTTGCCGGCAGCGAAGTTCCGGCCGCTTACGGCCTCATTTTCGATCGCGCCATTCTGCCCGAACCCTCCGATGTTGCGCTCCCGAGTCCAAACGGCATTCCCAGTTCCATGGCAGCAACGAACGTGGCCTATCAGCTGGTGGATCAGGGGCTCAAGGGCCAGGTGGGCTGGGTGGCCACTTATGATAAGGGGATGAGGCTTGCCCTTGATTTCTCTCAGGACGAGGGCCGTGTCAAGGATGTCGTCCAGCGATTGCGCGGCCAGCGTACCCTGGAGGAATCCTCGCTCTACGCCTCCCTTTTTGCCGCAGTTAAAAAAATGAGTGAGCGCAATGAAAAGCGCCGGGTACTGGTTCTGTTCCTCGATACTCTCGACATAGAGACAGGCGGAAAACTCAAACCCCTGAAAAACCTGCTGTCGGCTTCGAACGTGGAGCTATTTGTCGCCGGTTTCGCATCATCAAGGCTCGGCACCGGCCATGGGCTGCCCCCGGCACAAGACGAAGCCTCGTTGCGCGAACTGGCCGGCGCCACCGCCGGCGGAGCCTACTTCTCCATGACCGAGGGCATCGAAGGACTGGGCCGCCGCATCGCCAGCCAGATCAGGACGTTTTACACCATAGGATTCCAGTCCGATGCGACTTCCGATCACCCGGCCTCGCTGAAGGTTGAATGTACCATCCCCGGCACCAAGGTGACGACTCACCCGGTCGTGCCCACTTTCCGCTAGCACATCCCGCGGTGCACATTTTGCTCGGCCGTAGCGGTCCCGTGCCTTCAAGTCAATCGCGCGGCGGAGTGGGCGAATCCAGGGTTTGCCATTCCAGCGCCCCGGAGCGCGGCGGGGGGTGACGATGTCAAGCACACTCCAGATACGACCGTCAGCTGGCGCAAGGGTGGGCACAAAGCGAGGCGCGGGCCGACGTCCCAGATCAAGCAGCGGAAGTGACGGACCGATGGCGCAGAAACGCCGCCTCGGCGCGCCAGCCGGCGCCAACAGCGCGCGAATAACCTGGGAAGGGCGGCCGGAATGTGAGCGAGGGGCCGCTCCTTTTCAGACGTTCCTTTTCATCCTGTCACCCTACCTCAAAAAGGCGTCTGTTTCTTGTTCAGCAGTTTCAACACCCGATCGAGAAGACTGACCTTGTCCCTGTGGGACATGAAGGCGCTCTTAAAGCCCATGATCGTGATGTTCTTCAAGTCATGCTCGGTCAATCCGAAAGTTCGACAAGCGGTCAGGTACTCCTTCGTGAGCGTTGTGTCGGACATGAGGCGGTTATCGGTGTTCAGGGTGAGACGCAACCCCCAATCGTAATACAGACGCAGAGGGTGCTCTTCCAGGGACTTTACCGCTCCTGTGTGCACATTCGAACACAGACAGATCTCCAGCGGAATGCGATGGTCATTGACATAGTTCAGCAAGTCGCCGTCTTCCCTGAGGCGGGTTCCGTGGCCGATGCGGTGGGTGTTTAGATTGTGCAGCGCCTGTTTGATGGAATCAGGGCCGTAAGCCTCCCCTGCGTGCACCGTGCAGTTGATGTTGTTCTTGCGGATCAAGTAAAAGGCCTTGTTGTGATCTTTGGCAGGATATTGATCCTCGAATCCGGCCAGATCGAAGCCGACTACTCCCTGGTGCTTGTAAGCAACGGTCAGCTCCGCCAGGCGCAAAGAAGTCTCCGGTGAGATATTTCGGATCCCGCAAACAATCACACCGGTTTTGATGTCGACCTCGCGCTCGGCCCTTGCAAGCCCGTCCAGCACTGCGTTCATCACCCCAGTCAGTTTCATGCCCTTGCGCGTGTGCAGCACAGGCGAATAGCGCACCTCCAGGTAGAGCACGTTTTCCGCTGCATTGTCCAAAGCCAGCTCGTAGGCAGCGCGGCCCAGAGCTTCCGCATCCTGAAGCACGGCTAGCGTGTACTCGAAGCGCTTCAGATACTCCACCAGGCTGCGCGGCGTTTTTTTCTGCAAGGCGAAGAGCATCCGCAACTCATCAAGCGAGTTTGCCGGCAATGTGACACTGCGGCTGTGAGCCAGATCCCAGATCGTTTCCAGCCGCAGGGATCCGTCCAAATGACAATGCAACTCCACCTTGGGCAGCGAGCGGATGAAGTCCTCGGTAGGAATATCGCCGGGCTCTTCGGATGGTTTCAGCGGGTCAAACTGCTCTTGATCTTCGTGTTCGCTCATATTTCCCTTCCCTTATGAGATCAGCTGCCCTTCTTTGAACAGAGCGTTCATGGCCTTGAACTGAGGGTGGTTTTTGTCTCTGGCCCATTCGAAGGCGACTGATTCGTGGTTGGTGAGCACGGCACCTGCCTGTGCCATCCGCTCGAGCGCGTGCCGGCGATATTCCGCGCCTCGCCCGCTGATGCACTCCCAGCACAGATGAACCTGGCTTCCCTGCCTTAAGAGTTCCAATACCGTCTGCATCACACAGATGTGCGCCTCGATTCCGGCCACGACAATTTGGCGCTGCGCAGTTCCCGGGCCGCTTCTGACTTCCCGAAAAAGGCTCTCGAAGCCGGGATCGCCGCAACAGCCAAAACTCGTCTTCTCCATAAACCGCTTGGGCGTTGCCAGCGCGTCGAAAGCGGCACGAATCTCAGGATGTGTCCCTCCCAAACCCTGAGGATATTGCTCCGTCAAAACGACCGGCACTTCAAAGAGGTCTGCCAGCTTTAACAGTCTCTTGGTCGCGCCAATGACGAGTCCCGGCCTCTCAATCATCTCCATTAATTTGCCCTGAAGATCAACAATGAGCACGATGCTACGGTTCACATTCAACAGTTCCATCTGATGCTCCTCGCCGCATGGCCTCCGTCAGTTGAACTGATAGACGCGAATGGCTGCTTCTTCGCCCGCCCCCGCCTGAGACGGCCGGAAAGAGTGTTCGAAATATTAGTTTGCCACGAAAAACGGAAGCGCCAACAGAAAACTAAACCGTAACGGTTCTCCTGCTGATATTATTCTTGCCTCGGATGAACGATGAAATGACCACATCAACAGGTCTACTCTTGGGAGATCAATCATATTCGACAAAGTAGCTGCGATATGCGTGTGGCGATTACCCGCGAGGTCAGCCCGCGGATTGGGCGGTGCGAGCTCACTTACCAGGTCCGCGAGCCGATCAACATTGACTTGGCAAGGGTGCAGCACCATCGGTATGAGGAATGCCTGATTTCCCTGGGTTGCACGGTCTGTCGGCTTCCCGCGGAACCGGAACTCCCAGACTCCGTTTTCGTGGAAGATGCCGCCATTGTTCTGGACGAGCTGGCCGTGATCACGAGGCCGGGAGCTGAATCGCGCAGGGCGGAGATCGAATCCATTGCACAGGCTCTTCGTCCCTACCGGCGGCTGGCCTATATTGAAGCACCCGGAATTCTCGATGGCGGCGACGTGCTGCGCCTGGGCAGGAAATTGTACGTGGGACTCTCGCGCAGGAGCAGCCAGGCGGCCATCCAGCAAATGCAGGACCTGCTTGCCGGCTTTGGCTACACTGTGACCGGCGTGCCAGTGAACGACTGCCTGCACCTCAAGTCAGCAGTCACGCAGGTCGCCGACGACACCTTGCTGGTGAATCGCAATTGGGTGGAGGGTGACCTATTCGGGTCAGTGCGGATGATTGACGTGGATGCCCGCGAGCCATTCGCGGCTAATGCACTCGCAATCGGCGATGTTGTGG
>JBEKYG010000242.1:0-7282 GCA_049511215.1 Acidobacteriota bacterium
ATTGCAATCGACTCCGATTCGATCCCGATCCCGATTCCGACCCCGACCCCGAGGTTGCTCTAATTCGCCCCGCTGTGCGGGGCAGGCCAAAGCCACGCCTTCTAGGCGTGGTCGATTACTTTTTGCGGGCGGGGGTGGATCCCGGAAGATCCTCGACGAAAAGTTTTTTTGTGTTCGCCGGAATGGTGCCGGTGTCGTTGCCGGCTGCCTGGTCTGTGAAAATTTCCACGGTCGGGAAGGGCTCGACGGGCTTGTCCTTGAGGATCTCCTGCATGAACTGCATCCAGATTGGCAGTGCGACAACGGCTCCGGCTTCCTTGTCTCCCAGCGTTTTTCTGGAATCGAAGCCGACCCAGATTGCAGTGGTGATCGAAGGGCTGAAACCGACAAACCACGCGTCGGCAAAATCGTTAGTGGTTCCTGTCTTGCCGCCCAGTGGACGATTCAAGACCTTGGCGGCCCTTGCGGTGCCGTTTTGGACCACGTCCTGCAGGAGGCCCAGCATCTGCTCGGCAATGTCGGGTTCGAGAACTTTGCGAGTCTGAGGTTCAGTCTGTTCCTTCTTGACGTGGTCGTAGTCTTCTATCTTGCGGATGAAGTACGGCTTCGGCTGGATTCCCAGGTTAGGGAACACGGTAAAAGCCGTTGCCATCTCGAGAGGCGTGGCTTCGCAAGCTCCTATGGCCAGCGGCAAATACGGCTCCATCTGGCCGCTCAGGCCGAATCGCCTCGCCATGACGAGCACATTCTTGATTCCGATCTGAGAGGCCAGCCTGATGGTGGGCACGTTGCGCGACTCGATCAGTGCCTGGTGCAGGGTTATCCGGCCCTTGAACTTTCCATCGTAATTGACGGGGTTCCAAACCCGTCCCAGTGAATCGGTAAAACTAATGGGAGCGTCGAGGATCGGGCTTTCCGGTTCCAGCCCCTTTTCCAGAGCGGTGGAGTACACGATCGGCTTAAAGGTGGAGCCGACCTGGCGCATCGCTTGGGTGGCGCGATTGAACTCGCTTGCCTCGAAATCGTAGCCTCCCACCATGGCTTTGATCTCGCCGGTGGCGTTGTCCAATGTGATGAATGCCCCCTGAACCTCAGGAATCTGGTCCAGCACGGCATTAGCGGTTTTGTGGATCTCGTCGAGCGCGCTGATCTGGAAGGTCGCGAGATCCCCGGACTTGAGGATTTCGGAAGGCACCTTGGCTTTGGTCCAGGCAATCTCCTTAGGTCCCAGCATGGCCCGGTACTTGCCGATCCGAACCGTTACCTGGGGGTCGTCGACATTCTCGACGAGTCCCGTCGCCAGGTCACCCGGCCGCAGCAGTGAGCGCCATTCCGGATTGGAATAGGTTTCGAGCTGCACCGATGGATCCTTCAGCACATTGTCGATCGGTCCGCGCCAGCCGCGCTTCTTGTCCAGGTTGCGCAGACCTTCGCGCAATGCCTTGGTGGCGGCGGTCTGCATCTCAATATTCAGGCTCGTGTAAACCCTCAGCCCCTTGCGCCAGATGACATCAGTTGTGTACCGGTCGGCCAGCGATTCGCGCACCCACTCGACAAAATACGGCGCCAGATCCCTGTTGTGGGTGTGAGGTTTCAGGATAAGCGGCCTGGCCTTTGCCTCGGCCGCTGTGCGGGCCGAGATCATTTGTTCGGTGACCATGCGTTCCAGGATGTAGTTGCGGCGCGCCAGCGCCGCATCGGGATGCAGCAGCGGGGAGTATATGGTGGAGTTCCGAGGCAGCCCCGCGATTAACGCGCATTCCTCCAGCGTGAGGTCCTTCAGCTGCTTGCCGAAATAGGTGTCCGCGGCGGCGGCAACTCCAAATGCGCCCTGCCCAAAGTAGTGCTGGTTGCAGTAGAGGGTGAGTATCTGCCGCTTGGAATAGCTCTTCTCAATCTTCCAGGCGACCAGCAGCTCTTTGACCTTGCGATCAAAGGTCTTTTCCATATTGCCCATGAGCATGCGAGCAAGCTGCTGTGTGATGGTACTGGCCCCTTCCTCACGCCTCATCGAGATCACGTCTTTGTACATAGCCCGGAGAGTCGACAGGTAGTTGATACCGGAATGACTGAAGAACTTATCGTCTTCCGCGGCCAGGATCGCAAGCTGCAGGTAAGCGGGGATGTCTTCATAGGAAACCACGATGCGTCGCTCGATGGCGAATTCACCTATGACTTTGTTGTCATCGGAGTAAAGATCCGTGATGACGTCGGGACGAAAATCCTCAAGACTCTGGATCTTGGGCAGATTGTATTCGTATCCGAGCAGAACGCCGAAGGCAGTCCCGGCCAGAGCGAAAAAAATCACCAGGATCCCGTATAGCAGAAAAAGCCACCACGGGAGCCTGCGTCGTTTCCGTACCAGTCGGTCCGATGAGAACATGACGCTGCGAATTATAGCACCCGTGGGCGAATGTCGAATTACCAATTACGAACAGTAAGAAGAGGGGTGTGGGAAGCAGGCTGTATGCAGTCCGGCCAAGTAACAGCAAGATGCCATTCTGCCGACCTCTCATCGGCTCTTCACTCGCCACCCGTCATTAGCTGGACCGTGATGCGTGATGTACGTGAATTTTGTTCGCGTTTGAAGCCAGAAGCCGGGAGCCAGAAGCCAGAATTTTCATAAGCTTCGCCTATGCTGCTACAAGGCCGACAGCGTCGACCAAGCTGTGCAGGGCAGTTGTAACATCACGATACAGTTTGTCGAGATACCTGAGAGTTCGCTCGAGGAAAGCCGTTATTATCTGATCCTGGCGCAAGATCTGGGTTACGGTCAAACTGAGGCCCTGTGAACGCATTGGAAGAAGTCAGCCGCCCACTGAGCAGCTAGGCACGGGCAATTCTGGCTCCTGACTTCTGGCTTCATTATCCCGCTGCTTTTTAACGGGATCTCAAGGGCGCGGCCCTTGCCTGGTTAGAACTCATCGGTTTCAGCTCCGACTTGATCATTTTGCGGGGATTCCTTTCCCTTCGAATCAAGGAAAGTAACCCGCGCGGCTACGACCTCTGTGGCGTAGTGCTTTTCACCCGGAGGTTTTTCCCAAGAGCGTGTTTGCAGAGACCCCTCAACACACACCAGCCTTCCTTTGTGCAGATACTGGATGCACTGTTCGGCCGCTTTGCCGAACGCGACGATACGATGCCACTCTGTCGTTTTCTGTGGTGTGCCGTTACCGGGGCGAAACTGATCCGTAGCCAAGCTGAAGTTGGACACTCGGGTGCCCCCTGCGGTCATGCGATCTTCCGGGTCCCTTCCGAGGCGTCCGATGAGTATCACCTTGTTGATGCTGCCCATGTTTAATCTCCTTGACGATGCAGGCTCCAATTAGCCGGTCCGCAACGTTGTTGGGCGTGCGGTTTTGATTCGTCAATCTACCTAACGGCACGGGCGTCTCTTGAGCCAAAAAAACTGCGCTCCGGAGATCGCCGGGTGACACCAGACGCGGAGAGATGGCATAGAGTTGATGTGAGCCTAATCGGAGGGATGGGCGGCGGTAACGGATTGTCTTTTCTCGGCGTGCAATGCAGACAATGGGAGAAAGAACTCAGCCACGCAGAGCACGGATGACAGGAATAGGGAGGCGGACTCCCCAACGTACACCAATGGGACTGGGAAAAGTGAAGCGCTGCGCCACTGAGGAGGAGGCGAAGGCGCATGCCCGCCGCCGGCCCGGGTTTTCTTCGTGTTCTTGGTATTCATCGGGGCTGCTTTGGGTTTGTGGCAGCTGAATCGTAGTTTATTGGCCTATTTGCTTGACAGCTAAGGGCCTCTTTGTTACATTTGAGCGGTTTATCCCTATGGCTTAGGCATACTGTCCGCAGTCGGGCAAAGTTGGCGCCTGCCATTGCAGAAGGTAAAGGAGAATAGAGTTTGCCGACCTTCAATCAGCTAGTTCGATCTGGCCGAAAGAAGATTCGTTATAAGACGAAGAGTCCGGCTTTACAGGGGAGCCCGCAACGGCGAGGAGTCTGCACTAGGGTGTACACATCCACACCCAAGAAGCCGAACTCAGCTCTTCGCAAAGTTGCTCGTGTCCGGCTCACGAACGGGATTGAGGTAACTACCTACATTCCGGGTGTCGGACACAACCTGCAGGAACACTCCATCGTTTTGATCCGCGGTGGACGTGTCAAGGACCTTCCTGGGGTTCGCTACCATGTGGTGCGAGGGACCTTGGATTCCGTCGGAGTCCAGGAGCGAAAGCAGTCCCGCTCCAAGTATGGTGCCAAGCGGCCCAAAAGCTAACCACTCCTTCAAGCAGCCGTCTTAGGGTTCACGCCCTGCGAGAATCTTCTGAAGGCATTTGCCAGAGCCGACGAGTATGGCTCTCTGGGAGAGAATTTTTCACCCCAGAGCAAAATTAAAAAAGAGGTAGCAGGAGATCTTTAGGTATGCCGAGGCGTAGAGAGGTACCAAAGCGGGAAACTCTGCCGGATCCCGTTTACAGCAGCACGCTCATCACCAAGTTCATCAGTTGCATGATGGTTGAGGGGAAGAAGAGCGTAGCGGAGAGCAATTTTTACGGTGCCTTGGATTCGATCAGAGAGCGTGCCAAGGACGATCCGGTCAAGGTATTCAAGAAGGCGATGGATGCGGTCAAGCCGATCCTGGAAGTGAAATCCCGGCGAGTGGGTGGCGCAACCTACCAGGTGCCCGTCGAGGTGGCTCAAGACCGGCGCACATCGCTGGCGATCCGCTGGATCATATCCAACGCCCGCGGCCGCGGCGAAAAGACCATGAGAGAGAAGCTGGCCGCGGAGATCCTGGACGCTTCCAACAATCGTGGCGGAGCGATCAAGAAAAAGGAAGATACTCATCGGATGGCGGAGGCCAACAAGGCATTTGCCCATTATCGGTGGTAGTGAGGTAGCAGAAGGTGGCACGGTTAGTACCTTTAGAACGGACCCGAAACATCGGTATCATGGCGCACATTGATGCGGGCAAGACCACTGCGACCGAACGGATCCTCTATTACACAGGCATCACCCACAAGCTGGGCGAGGTGCATGAAGGTACGGCCACCATGGACTGGATGGAGCAGGAGCAGGAGCGCGGCATCACGATTACTTCCGCGGCGACTACCTGTTTCTGGGGTGACTATCGCATCAACATTATCGACACCCCGGGGCATGTGGATTTCACGGCCGAGGTGGAACGTAGCCTTCGCGTGCTCGACGGCGCGGTGGCGCTGTTCGGAGCTGTCGAGGGAGTCGAGCCCCAGTCGGAAACCGTATGGCGCCAGGCGGACAAGTATCACGTTCCGCGCATCGGCTTCGTGAACAAGATGGACCGGCCGGGAGCGGACTTCCCACGGGTGCTGAGCATGATGAAAAGCCGATTGGGGACCGTTCCCGTTGCGGTGCAGATCCCATTCGGCATTGAAGATCAGTTCCGCGGCGTCATCGATCTCATCCTCCAAAAAGCGATTGTCTTTAAAGAGGAGACGCTGGGTGCGGATTTCGTGGTGGAAGAGATTCCGGCGGAATACCGCGAAGAGGTTGCCCAATATCGCGAGCAGATGATTGAAGTGATCTCGGATGTCGACGATCACCTTATGGGAAAATACGTCGCCGGCACCGCGCTCTCCGAGCAGGAGATCGTCGCGGCTCTGCGCAAAGGAACCATCGGCCTGAAATTCGTGCCGGTCCTCTGCGGTGCGGCGTTCAAGAATAAGGGTATTCAGCAGTTGCTCGATGCGATCGTCCATTTCCTCCCGTCCCCGCTCGACGTTCCCGCCGTGCGCGGCATTGTCAAAGGGGACAAGGAACCGCCAGTGCGTCATGCTTCGGACGACGAGCCCTTCTCCGGGCTGGTCTTCAAGATCATGACCGATTCTTTTGTCGGCCAATTGGCTTTCTTCCGAGTCTATTCCGGGCAGGCGCAGACGGGGGCGACGATCTACAACTCTACCAAGGACTACTCTGAGCGCGTGGGGCGGCTTCTGAAGATGCACGCGAATAAGCGCGAGGAGATCAAGGAAGTATATGCCGGAGACATCGCGGCGGCCGTAGGCCTCAAGAATGTCAGCACTGGCGACACCATCTGCGATAAGCGGCACCCGATTGTGTTGGAAGGGATTGAGTTTTCGGCCCCCGTAATTGCTGTTGCCATCGAGCCCAAAACCAAAGCAGACCAGGAAAAACTGGCGATCGCACTCGGCAAGCTGATTCGTGAGGACCCGACTTTCAAGGTACACACGGACCCCGATACCGGCCAGACGATCATTGAAGGTATGGGTGAGCTCCACATCGAGATTCTCGTCGACCGCATGGTACGGGAGTTCGGAGTGGCTGCCAACGTAGGCAAACCGCAAGTCGCATATCGGGAGACCATCCGGCAGCGCGCCGCGGCGGAAGGCAAGTTTATCCGCCAGACCGGCGGGCACGGGCAATACGGACACGTCAAAATCGCGATTGAGCCGAATGCGCCGGGAACAGGATTCATCTTCGAAAACGAGATCGTCGGCGGCGCCATCCCGCGGGAGTATATTGCGCCTACGGAGCAGGGGATACGGGAAGCTCTCGAAACCGGTGTTTTGGCCGGCTACGAAATGGTGGACGTAAAGGTCACGCTCCTCGACGGCACCTATCACGAGGTTGACTCCTCGGAAATGGCATTCAAGATCGCCGGCTCGATGGCCCTTAAGGAAGCGGCGCGGCATGCCAAGCCGGTCTTGTTGGAGCCGATGATGGATGTCGAGGTTGTGGTGCCCGAGGAGTTCATGGGCGCGGTTACGGGCGACCTTCATGCGCGTCGGGGCCGCGTTGAATCAACCGAATCGCGCATGAGTTCGACGATCATCAATTGCAAAGTTCCACTCTCTGAGATGTTTGGCTACTCGACTGACCTGAGATCTATGACCCAGGGGCGGGCTACCTATTCCATGCACTTCTCGCACTACGAGGAGGCGCCCAAGACTGTGAGCGAAGAGATCATGTCGCGGGTCCGGGGGAGAGTCGTCACTAAATAGGCAGGAGTCTGGAGGTTTCCATGGCGAAGGAGAAATTCGATCGCAGCAAGCCGCACGTCAACATTGGGACGATCGGGCACATTGACCACGGCAAGACGACCCTGACGTCGGCGATCACGCAGGTATTGCACAAGCAGGATCCGAAGGTGGCGATTCGGACCTTCGATTCGATCGACAACGCGCCTGAGGAGAAGGAGCGGGGGATTACGATTGCGACGGCGCACGTGGAGTATTCGACGAAGAACCGGCATTATGCGCATGTTGACTGTCCTGGGCATGCGGACTACATCAAGAACATGATCACGGGTGCG
>JBEKYG010000243.1:0-7275 GCA_049511215.1 Acidobacteriota bacterium
TACACGCATCTAATTTTTTGTGGACGTGAATCCCCCAATTGCAGACGGGCCCAAATCAGGAGGTAGAAAATATTGGAGCGGAAATGCGCCGGCCTCGATCTTTCGGCATGGCTCCCCCCCGCACTTACGAGGGCGTCCAACAATTGTTTTTTGTGAAACATGACCATTGAAAACGCTTATGCGTTCGTCTTATGCGATTTTGCCGATCGTTGGACGCCCTCGTATGGCCGGGGTTTGCGATGACCGATCATCGGGCACCGAAGGTGCGACACAGAAGCTGATTTGAGTGTAGGATGCAGGCGCTCGAGCAGCAAGCGGCGGAACACTTCCATGACAGCTGCGGTATCGAGCGCAGAGAACGGCAGAAACTCTCCTTCGGCCGAGAACACTCCATCGGAAACAATCGCGTGGCGTGCGGGTTCCAATTCCCCCCTAGGTGCCAAATGTCTGAAGGGCGACGACACAACCGGGGCGCACATCCTGGCGTTCAAAAAGGGCCTGGAAGGTCTCAAGGATGGAGGCATAAGCCGTTTGCGACGGCAGGCCAAGTAGCTTGCGCTCGCGCTCGAAAAGGCCGCGCAAGAAGCGTGGGATGGAAAAAATCCAGTGCCGGTGCGGCACGGGGGCGAGAATTTCCGTCGTAAGTTTTTCGGCAAAGAGCATGGCGCGCTTGGCCTGGCAACTGATGCACACACGCTCCTTCACCCGGAGATGAAGAATCCGGCATGCTTCAGCCAGAGAGTTTTGAAACAACGCCAACACGGATTGCGCCTCACGGTGACCTTGGAAACGGGGCGGTCCAAAGCGCCGTTCGCCCGCAGACAATGCAGGAAACCAGGCCGGAGCTTGCATTCTGACATGCCGGAAGAGATTTCGGTCTTGCATGAGGCGCCTCGCGCGCCGGTTGATCCGCGCTTTTCATCGGGAAGGCGGTGCTTACCAAAGCAGAGTCGATCGTGACACAAGGAGTCGCGGCTTCGCTACCTTGACCTGTCACTTTTTTTAGGTTCAGCTTCCGGCCCTGGCAGTAAGCTCGTTGGCGCTCGGCATGATCGAGCATCGCTGTAAAACCCGCTTGGTATTGGCTGTTGGACTTGCGGCGCTGCTGCAATCGCGCCTCATGACGGCAGTACTCGCAGCAGTAGCATTGGCCGCGATCAAAGCAGCGACAGATATAAAAGACGATGCCGCATTCTGGACCTCGACACACCCTCTGGCGTATCTCGACGTCTGGCAGGGTGGCCGTGTCTTCCCAAGGGCGGGACTCGACAACCGGCGCCAATCATGGCCGGCTATGGACGATTCGTACGGGGGTGCCTTGATTGGCGCCGTCCGTCTCAGGCCTCAACCGAGGCTACGGTTGGGGCCTTTCCTTTTATGCGCCTCTGATGTCAATAAACCGCTTGAGACAAAAAGACTTCAGGGAGGGGGCAGGAAAATCAGTCATTCTTTTCTCTTGGAATGACTGATTGGCCGGTTAACATTTGGAATCCATGCAATCCTAGCGTTTGTCATACCCGGCTTGACGCGCAGTTGCGGGCGTGGATTGGACATTGTTGTTTTGTTTAAGCGGCTGATGGGTTTTGGGGGGAAGCCGCTTCCATGATGCCTCGCCGCTTTCGTTTTGCCCACTGGCGGGAATCCACACATCAACTGAATAGTGTTCTGCCGATTTGGTGATAGAAATCACAAACTCACGCTCTGATTTCCGCCGATAATTTATGCGATGAATAAAACGCATGCTTGGTGCGCAGTCAACGGTCATGGATGAAGGCAAGCGAGGGTAAGTGAATGGACAAAATCCTAGACCATGCAACACTGGGGATTTGGATCGGGATTTTCTTGGTAATGATACTGACGTTACAGACTGCATGCAGCCGGAGGGGAGCGCCGTTCTTTGGCGTACTCACCCACAGTCTGTCACCGCTCTTTGAGTTTTCTGTAATCTATTTTTGCTTTGGCTATTTGGTGCTCGCGTCCATCCCCGGAACAGAAAAACTGGCTCTTAGTGCGCGCTGGTGCCTAGCTGTCATCATAGGGATTGGCGTGGCGCTCGTACCCGAACTGAAGCTGAATGAAGGGAATGCCTACTTCAAGTGGCTTTGCGATGCGTTCCAGATTATCCTCTGCTTGCCGGAAATATCCAAGAGGCTTCGTGCCTACTTGGAAGATGTGATCGAGAAGGATAAGAGAGCTACCATTCTTGGCATTCTCCCGGAGGACTCTGAAAAGGCCGTCAACGGCATTCATCACCTTTTCGAGCTATTCAGGGGCAACATTGCCAGAGAGAAAATCCGCACCGGTGCAGAACCGGCCTCACCAATGACACTCATGGCCACTCCGGACGCGTTTCTCAAATATGAGCTGCTGCTGATGCATCTTGGGCGTTTCAATTACCGCAAAGCCTTGGCGCGGGTGCTGTCAGGCCGGGCGACCATGTTCCCCTCTTGGCCGATATCGGAAGGTGAGCAAAGGAGCATCGCCGACAGGCGACAGCGGCACGTTCCGGTCGTTCAGGATCGGCGCTCGCCGCGCCCTGGCCGACGACTTTACGATTCGCTTGGCGCTGTGGCTCCTCTATGACAGATAGGACCGCGCAGGAGAGGCGGGACAGGTGACGGGACGGGGACTGACCACGGCAACTGCTTGAAAGCGCTTGCAGAATCGCAGGTCAAATGCCTCTTTGAGGGGTCTAAAACAAAAATCGGAGGCCGATTTTTCAACCTAAGACCTGCATCCGATGCGTTAGAGTAGCCCCCGATTGTATGCCTCCCACTTTCCTGCGCAGTTGGAAATCGCCACGGATGGTCATCGGTCTTAGGTTCGATAATCAGGCCTGCTTTTTTGATGTAAGCGGGAATTTGGAGGGTGAAGAATTGTCAAAATATTATCTGGTGAGGACCTTGCCGTCGTCGGTCCCCCGTCCCACAACGGGACAACGCGGAGGAACAACATCCTAAGAAGATGATCGGATCGGAAGGGGCTACCTTCCCATCTGTAGGGTTATATCGTGCGAAGGGGCTGTCAATCGAAATCGACTGTGCTCTCTACATCCCGCTCTGAGTGCTTCAACACGTCATGGTGTTGGTGCGGCCGCGCTCGAACAGGACGCGCGCCATGATCGTCCCTAGGAGCCTATGAGATCCGCCAATGTGTCCAGATAGTGCTGGAGGGCCGGAAACAGGTGACGGTAGACTTGTTGATAAATCTGTTCATAGAAGGTTCGGCGCATAGAATCCGTGGGGAAAGTCTGGCAGCTGACGTTCGCCATTGCCCGGGCGGCAGTGAGAACATCCGGGTAAAGCCCCGCACCAGCGGCGGCGAGGATTCCAGCTCCCAGCGCCGTTGCCTCAGATGTGCCGGCACGAAGGACAGGCCTTCCGCATATGTCGGCAATGATTTGGCACCAGAGCGGGCTGCGCGCGCCACCGCCAACAGCAATAAGGCGATTCAAAGGCTGCCCGAGCGCAGCTTCAACCCCCTCGATATGCAGCCGCAGTTCGAATGCAATCCCCTCAAGAATGGCTCGATAAAAATGCGGCCCCTGGTGGATCCCACGCCAGCCCACCATGATCCCGCTGGCCCCGGCATCCCAGTAGGGGTTCATGGCGCTGTTCCAATAGGGCACCAATGTCAATCCCGCCGTTCCGGGTGGTATTTGGGGACGCAGACCGTTTAAGCAATCAGAGATTTGACCGCATTCAACCCGCGGCGGTTCAAAACCGGGCTGTGTCGGCGCGCAGGATATCCAATAAGCGCTGCCGGCGGATGCAGCTCTCGAGCCGGAAGGAGTCCGCAAGCGTGATCACCTGCTCGCCGCCAAGCCCCTGGAAACAGCGCTCGAAGTCGTCGACGAGCGGCTCGGCGAGAAGGATGTGGCGGACGAGAACCTTCACCCATGAATCCTGCCCCCACGGAAACGGCTGGAAGTCTGGGAACTCGCGACGGAAAGTCTCCTCGATCGGTCTCATGATGTGCCGGACGCCGGCGTCGGTCGAGCCCCATGCGTCGACGCCGAGCCGGGCCTTTTTCTCGAGCACCGGGCGAATCCGCTGCATGTAGGGCGAGGCCGGATCCGCATAGACGAGACCCTGAAGTCCGATGTCCTTGTAGGTCCAAATGCTCCAGCTGGCCCCGTGCTTCCGATAGATCTCCAGCTGGTCGACGAGCAGCCGGTAGCGCATCTCGTCCTTGGACTCGTCTCCCGTGTAGACCGGGCCGAATTCGCCGACCCAGATCGGAGTCTTGGTGCGGCGCATATACTCGGTGCGCTGGAGGAACGTCCGCTCGAGCACGTCCCGATCAACGAACTGGCCTCGGCTCACGCCGGGATAATCGCCCCCGTCGACAAATCCGGGCAGGCCATAGTCGTGACACGTATAGATCGTGTTCGGCCAGACCTCGCGGAAGATGTCGAATGCAGTGGAGTAGCGATTGCCGTCAAGGAAGAGGATGTGATTCTGGTCGATGCCGCGCATCGCCTCGTGCAGACGCTCGTAGAAGGGATACAGGGCGGTACCGCTCGCGTCGCCAGGCTCATTGATCGGGTTGTAGCCCGCTACCCATGGGTTGTCGCGATAGCGGCGGGCAAGCTCCTCCCAGAGGTGAACGACGCGGTCCTGGAAGTGCTTGTGGGACCAGAAGAAGGCCCAGTGGGTAGGATTGTCGCTGTGCCAGTGCTGATTCTGGAACCCGGGAAGCGCGTGCAGGTCAATCACCGTGTAGACGCCGTGCCGCGCGCAACGCTCGATGGCACGATCGAGCAGGAGGAATCCCTCCTCCTTGAATTCGAACGGCTTCATGTCATCCTCGAAGTGACGGTAGTTCACCGGCAGGCGTACGCAATTCAGCCCGAGGCTGGCGAGGAAGGCCGCATCCCCATCTCCAAAAAAGACGTCGAGGAACCGATCGAAGTACAGCCGGTAACCGTCGTTGCCGAGCGCCTTCTGCAGTGCCTTCCGCTGAAGGGACTCCGTCGCCGGATAGCCGGTGATGAAGTTCTCCATGTTCATCCATCCGCCGAGACCAACGCCGCGTAACGTCAAGGGCTTCCCGGATCTCGTTGCGATTTGCATGCCGCTCGTCTGAAGCAGGATGTTGTCATTCATCGAGTGCGTCCTTTTCTTATTGGTAACTCGGCCCGCGGCGTTTAAGGCAAAATCCTCCGGCTTCCTGGCCGCTGCAGAGTGGCGCCGCGCCAATTCCAGGAAGACCTCCGCGGGTGTCCGCAGTCCTTGTGCCCCTGCGTTTTTTCGCGCGCGCGAAAAACCGGGCAGGATCACCTTTATATGAATTTGCATTCGGCTATACAAGGCAAAAAACAGCGGATGACGGAGATTCAGGCGGAATGCGCTAAGAGGCGCGGAAAATCTCGGCTGGTAGGGTCGGGAACTGTCGCGGTGGCCCTCAGGGCTCGCGCAAGAATTACTTGGCGTTTTGGCGCGAGCGCCGGGCGGGCAGATGCAAGGCGCCGCGACGCAGGCGATGCCGCTGTGCATCGTCGAGGAGCGGTAACGCAGCAGATGCCCGCCCGCGCCCGCCGCGCCCCTTCGGGCGGCGGCCCGCAGGCCCTCCGGCTGCGTTGCTCGCTCCTTACATACCACACCGGGTATGCTCGTCGCTCGCGCCTTGCCAGCGGGCCTGGGGGCCAGCAGCAAAATGCCAAGTAATTCTTGCGCGAGCCCTTAGGATGCCTACGCAGCGATGCATGCAAGCCTCCATGCCTTGGCACGGGGCTGACACATGCACGGCTTACTAGTCAATTTCGAAAATTGTTGGCGAGTAAGCTATGTAAACTATTGGGTATAAAGGGCGTGGCGGAGGAAGTAGGATTCGAACCCACGAGGGAGTTGCCCCCCTAACGGTTTTCAAGACCGCCGCCTTCAACCACTCGGCCATTCCTCCGCGGTCTCAAACTGCGCGAGATGTTACACTTTCCCTGTCACAGCTGACAAGTCTAGATGGCTTTTCCTGGGTCATTGTCGCAATATCGTCACAACGGTGCGCGTTTTCTAAGCAGCCGCCAAGACCGGCACCATTGTCGTTTTTCATGCGTTTCAGAAGAAATCGCAGCAGACACCGGTGCGGGAGATCAGATTGGCGGGACGGGGACTGACGACGGCAACTGCTTGAAAGCGCATGCAGGACCGCAGGTCAGGTACCTCCTAGAGGCGCTTAAGACAATAATCGGGGGCCGATTTTTTGATCTAAGAACTGCATCCGATGCTTTAGAGTAATCCCCTACTGTATGTGTCCCACTTTCCTGCGCTGTTGGAAGTTGCCGCGAGTGGTCATCGGTCTTAGGTTCAATAAGCCGGCCTGTTTTTTTGATGTAAGGCAGCGTCAATATATTAAGGTATCATCTCGGCCAGAGCATTGAGGGGCGAATGATGTAACTCCAGTCGCCATGAAACGTGCTCCGCTTCAGGTTCACTCGCTTAATTTCCTCATCCGTCACCTTTCGGCCGGCTGAGTACGTTGTCGCTACCTTTATATAATGACGCCGCCTAAGCGGGAATTTGGAGGGTGAAGAATTGTCGAAATGTTATCCGGCCAGGACATTGCCATCGTCAGTCCCACATCCCGCCGCGTCGCAAGTGTACCCCGCGTCGGCGCCGCTTTAGCAGTGAGGGCTGACGACGCGCTCCCGCCCGGCGAGAACACGGAGCGCGCGGGACGGATGTAGAAGACCCGCCAGCATGAAACGTCCTGCCGCACTGAAAAGACGGCCTTCTTCCATCAGGCATTGCCCCAAACGGAAGTTCAAGGTTCGGATAGGTCTGTGCCAGCACGCTCTCCAGAGTTTCGGAGACGAATTCCTCCCGGTTGAAACACGGGATTATGACGCTGACCAAGGGCGCGGACGGTGTCCTCCCCATGCCGGGCAGCGATAGCAATGCATTACTAAAGGACGTGGCCATAACTCACCACGACAGCCCACCGAGGCAGTGCCTGCCCTTGGGGTTTAGTGAGTGTGTCGCCGACAACGATCTATTGCGGGCAACCAGCGTGACGGAATGGATAGACCGCAGTTCCCCCAGGCGCGCGTTGTGCAGGGGCAAAACCTGCGCTCCGGAAAATGGCTGCAAGATAGAAGAACACATCATCACCTCGCAGACCAAAAAATGCCCTCCGTGGATAACGTATATGCCTTTCATATCATCGCAGGTCACGGTTACTTGAGACTTATTGTTGACTCTGGGAATTGCCTTCTTGTTTTGGGTGGGGATAGGGAGGATAAAGGACGGACCAGCCGAAGTCTTTTTGATTCTAAGG
>JBEKYG010000244.1:0-7262 GCA_049511215.1 Acidobacteriota bacterium
CGCGCGGCGCCAGCTCCATCATCTTGGGGGCGTACTTCTCCATGAAGCGCTCGCCCTTGTTGTTGCGCAGGTATCCACCCTCGCCGCGGCATCCTTCCGTCATCAGGATGCCCGAAGGAACGAGCCCGGTCGGATGGAATTGCAGGAATTCCGGATCCTCGAGCGCAAGCCCGGCGCGGTACGCAATGGCCTGGCCGTCGCCGGTGACGGTCTGGGAGTAGGTGGTGAATCCATACAGATTCCCCAATCCGCCGGAAGCGAACAGAAGAGCCTTGCCACGCACAACGTAGAACTGTCCCGTCGGTGCATCGTAAAGCGTCAGCCCCGCGAAACGGCCACTTTCGAGGATGAGCGAGGTGACGAAACATTCGTCATAGCGTTTGAAATTGTTGTATCGGACCAGGCTGTCGTAGAGCGCCTGTACTTCCATGAAGCCCGTCTTGTCGGCAGCCATGCAGGCGCGAGGGAAGGAGTGACCCCCAAACGGCCTTTGCATGATGCGGCCGTCGTCGCGGCGCGACCATGGAACTCCCCAATGCTCCAGCAGGCGAATTTCATCCGGCGATGTCCTCACGAATCGATCGACCGTGTCCTGGTCAGCAAGGAAATCCGCACCCTTCACAGTATCCCAAGAATGCAGTTCGAGGCTGTCCCCCTCCTCGGGGCGCATCACGGCTGCCGTGCCCCCTTCCGCACACACAGAATGAGCGCGCATGATCTGCACCTTGGACACCACGCCGATATCCGCCTTGCCCCCGGTCTTGATGCAGATCTCCACCGCGGCGCGCAGGCCCGCAAGCCCGGTTCCCAGGATCACAACATCATGAGTTATCTCTTGCATGTTTTATGTGCTCCTTGACGACTCCCAGAGTGAGGGCCCTGCGTGCAATGCAGGTATGAATCCTGAATCTCCCTGGTCTTTCGGGCAATCCTGCGCTTAGTCTGGGACACCCAACGCAGCCCCGTGCTATCTTAGAAGGCGCAGGATATGCCCGTTTCCCCTTACCTGTCAACGTCAGAAAAAACCAATTCGAGATTCGAAATTCGAAATTCGAGATACTAAAATCTCGAATTTCGAATCTCGAATCTCGAATTAGATTTGTATCCTGTTGAATTGTTTCGTTGAATTCGGGCACCAGATCCGCATAGGCTCTAGCAAATCCTGGAGGGCGGCGAAGGGGGAGATGGTATGGGCGATGCTACCAAGGGAGGTTGGCGCCGGCTGTCGCGCGGAGCCGCTTGGGTCATCATCAGTCTTGGGGGCGCGGCTTCTCTGAGTGCGATTGCACTATACCGGCACGAACCCATTAATGCGATGTGGCTGATCGTGGCCTCTGTTTGCATTTATTTAGTCGCCTACCGCTTTTACAGTCGCTTCCTTGCGCTCAAGGTGGTGGGGCTGGATGACCGCCGGGCGACCCCGGCAGAGAGGC
Organism: Acidobacteriota bacterium; assembly: GCA_049511215.1. Lineage (GTDB taxonomy): Bacteria > Acidobacteriota > UBA6911 > UBA6911 > UBA6911 > JAFNAG01. Next base: position 1,434 of record JBEKYG010000244.1, read on the forward strand.
TCGATGACGGCCGCGACTTTGTGCCGACCAACAAATGGGTGGTTTTGGGGCATCACTTTGCCGCAATCGCTGGTCCGGGGCCCCTCGTGGGCCCAACGCTCGCAGCTCAGCTGGGCTACGTGCCGGGAACGCTCTGGATCGTTATCGGCGCCGTGGTCGGCGGCTGCGTTCAGGATTTCGTTATTTTGTTTGCCTCCATGCGGCGCAACGGCAAGTCGCTGGGTCAGATTGCCAAGGAGGAAGTAGGCGCCGTTGGGGGCTTCACGGCGCTTTTTGCCGTCCTATCGATTCTGACCATCATGCTTGCCGTCATTGCTCTGGTGGTCACCAACGCCCTGAAGGGCAGTCCTTGGGGGACTTTCACGCTGGCCATGACGATTCCCATTGCCATGCTGATGGGAATCTATTTGCGTTTTTTGCGTCCCGGCAAAGTGCTCGAGACCTCGCTTCTTGGTTTCGTACTGGTAATGGCCGCCGTCATCGGCGGGCAGTACGTCGCCGGCATTCCGATGCTCGCCCGCCTGTTTACCTTTGACGCGCGGCATCTGGCGCTGTTAATCATCGCCTATGGATTTGCGGCCTCCGTCCTGCCTGTCTGGCTGCTTTTGGCACCTCGAGATTACCTCAGCACCTTCGTCAAGCTTGGGACCATCTTCCTCCTCGCGGTGGGCATACTGGCAGTAAGGCCCATTCTGGCCATGCCGGCGCTGACACGTTTTGTCGACGGCACCGGCCCGGTATTCGCAGGCAAGATTTTCCCATTTGCTTTTATCACGATCGCCTGCGGGGCGGTATCGGGCTTTCACGCCTTGATTGCATCCGGGACAACCCCCAAGCTGATCACAAAGGAAAGCCAGGCGCGTATGATCGGCTATGGTTCGATGCTCCTGGAGTCGTTTGTGGCCATCATGGCGATGATTGCCGCGTGCGTGCTTCAACCCGGAGTCTACTTTGCCATCAACAGTCCCGCGGGAATCGTGGGTTCGAATCCTGCGGCCGCAACGGCCACCATCTCCTCTTGGGGCTATCCCGTGACCGCCGCACAAATGCAACGGCTGGCCGACATGGTGGGTGAGCGGAGCCTGCTTGCGCGCACTGGGGGTGCTCCATCGCTGGCAGTCGGCATTGCGCACATATTTTCCGGAACGCTCGGAGGCGAGCGCGTGATGGCGGTCTGGTATCACTTTGCCATTATGTTCGAAGCGCTCTTCATCCTCACCATCCTGGACGCAGGCAGCCGCGTGGGCAGATTCATGCTTCAGGATCTGCTCGGGCACTTCTGGAAACCGCTGGGGCGAACAAGCTGGTACCCCGGCGTCATTCTGACTAGTCTCCTGATTGTCGGCGGATGGGGTTATTTCCTGTACCAGGGAGTCACCGATCCGCTCGGAGGTATTAACAGCCTCTGGCCGCTCTTTGGCATCGCCAATCAGATGCTGGCGGCAGTCGCGCTGTGTGTCGGAACCACGATCATCATCAAAATGAGCAAAGCCCGCTATGTATGGGTTACCTTGATTCCGATGGTCTGGCTTGTGCTGGCCACGCAAACGGCAGGCTATCAGAAGATGTTCCATCCCGATCCACGGATCGGCTTCCTCGCCGAGGCGGGGCGTCTGAGCGGTTTGATTGCCGCCGGTGCGATTCCCGCAGATCAGATTGCCGCAACGCAGAGGCTGATTTTTAACAACCGGCTCGATGCCGCAGTCACCGGGTTGTTTGCCATCATGGTTCTGGTGATCGTCCTGGATTCGGCGCGTGAATGGGTCGCAATACTCGGCCGCCGAAGGGCTCCGGTTCTGCACGAGTCAGAATACGTCGTTTCTACCCTGCCGGGAGAATGATATGAAATACTTGCGGACCGTCTGGTGGATACTCAAGGAACTTGCAGGGGAAACAGCCTACGGCCGATATTGCGCTCACTTGCGCGCGCGACATCCGGAACAGAGAGTCCCGACCGAGCGTGAGTTCTTCCTGACACGGCTGGAAGAAAAGTACACTCGCCCCAGCCGCTGCTGCTGAAATCCAAACCAAGAACGAGACGAACCGCACGAAAATTGCCGTCGTGTATTTCTTGGTTTTATCGATGGCCTTTGAATTCGACCTGGAGCACGTCGCCAAAGGACTCGGACATATATTTTTTCAGTTTGGCGATCAGCTTTTTTTCGGCTACCCGGACCGCTTCGCGTGAAATGCTATAACGGTCGGCAATCCGCTGCAGGGTTTCTGGCTCCTCCGCAATCAGGCGCTGCTTTAAGATCAGCCCTTCCCGTGCGGTTAGGGTTTTCTCAAATTCCTTGAACTTGCTCTCCAGCATCTCACGGAACTCGCCGTGCGCGATCTTGTCGTCGACGTTCTCCTCCATGGTGTGAAGGCTGTCGATATAATGCAAGTTGTGGTCGTCTCCGCCCATGGGCGCGTCCAGCGACACCTCGGGGCCAGTCATGCCCTGCTCGACATCAAGGATTTCAGTCTCGTCCACGCCCAGGTTCCGGGCCAGGAGCTGGGTGGTAGGCGTGATTCCTTTGGCTTCCAGATCACGCTTTTCGCGGTTGAGGTTCATCAGGATCTTGCGCCGCTCGTTGGTGGTGCCGACCTTCACCAGCCGCGCGTTGTCGAGGAGGAACTTGAGAATGTAGGCCTTGATCCACCAGGCGGCATAGGTCGGCAATCGGGTTCCGCGAGAGGGATCGAATCGTCTCAAGGCCTGGAGCAGGCCGATGTTTCCTTCCTGGATGAGATCCAGGAGATTCCGATAGACCTTCTTGTAGATCATGGCGAGCTTCACGACGAGCTTCAGGTTCGACGTGATCAGACGGTAGGCGGCCTGGCGGTCCCCGGTCTTTTGATACCGGACGGCCAGTTCATGCTCCTCCTCCCGGCTCAGCGGGCTGAAGCGGCCGATTTCGTAAAGATAGCGTTTCAGGGGGTCGTAGCGGGCAAGCTTATTGGAATCGGCCTGGAGGCCCTCATCCTTGAGTTCCAGCAGTCCCCTGATCTCTCGTTCCGGAGTATTTTCGATCTCACCCACAGGTTCGTTTTCTCGCGCTCGAGGTTGGATTTTCATTATACGGGATGGCGTAAGGGAAGACAAAAGTGAGGTGCGGAGAGTATTCTTGAACCACAAAATACGCGAAACTCATAAGCAGCATAGCCGCAACCAAAATCTAACGCCAAGAAATCGGCGATTCGAAATTCGAGATTCTAGAATTTCGAATCTCGAATTTCGAATCGCCGATTTTAGAGATATTTGCCCATAACTCGTCTAATATATTCTATCAGATCATGGAATAGTCGAGTGCTTGTCTGACACAGTAATACCGGCTCCGGCGCTGCTTGGGCGCGCCGGACGGGCTGAAGCCCGTCGCCACTTGCAAGGAGGCTCTATGGCATACGAAAACCTGATCGTGGAAAAGCGGGGCCCGGTGACCTTGGTCACGGTGAACCGGCCGGACAAACTGAATGCCCTCAACGTCCGCACCCGTGAGGAAATTTTGGAGGCCTTTGAAAATCTTCGAGAGGAGAGGGGCATCCGGGTGGTGGTAATCACCGGCGCGGGTGAGAAGGCCTTCATCGCAGGCGCCGATATCAGCGAGTTCGTCGGCAAAACGCCCCTCGAAGAACGGGAGATCATGCAGAAGAGCAGGGCGTTCGATGCGATGGAGGACTTTCCGAAGCCGGTGATCGCAATGATCAACGGGTATGCTCTGGGCGGTGGCTGCGAGCTCGCAATGGCCTGCGACATTCGCATTGCCTCCTCGAAGGCCAAGCTCGGACAGCCCGAGATCAAGCTCGGCATCATTCCCGGCGGCGGCGGAACGCAGCGCCTTCCTCGCCTCATCGGGGAAGCTAAGGCGATGGAGCTCATACTCACAGGTGACATGATCGATGCGGATGAGGCGTTACGTCTCGGCCTGATCAATTATGTCGTTGCGCCCGACCAACTCGAAGCCAGGACCATGGAGCTGGCAAACAAGATTGCCGAGATGAGCCCCATAGCACTCCAGATGGCCAAGAAGTCGGTGAAAAATGCGGCGCGCCTGGGCCTGTTCGCCGGGCTGGAAGCGGAGACGGATTTGTTTATACTCTGCTTCACCAGCGAAGACAAAGAGGAAGGGATGCGTGCATTCCTCGAAAAACGCAAGCCCGTCTTCAGAGGCCGTTGAACAATGTGACAAGTGGCGAATGAATGGGTCTGTCACTCGTTACTCCTTGGCCGCCCTCCAGGCGCTTTAGCCGTCAGCCGGTTCTCACTCCCCTACTTCGGAAGCTTGAACGGTAGGGATTGACTGACGAGTCTTCTTGCGAGCTACGATGATCAGTGTGCGGCCGAGCAGAATGTCCCGCGAGGTGAGAATCCTGCGAATCTCGCGGTTGGCGGCGCGCTGCCGCGGATCCTTCTCCTTGCGCATGGTTCGGATGCTGTAGAGATGAACCAGAGGCTTCAGCCAATAAAGTGCCGCCGCACCCCGCCTGAAGAGATCGGTGGCCACCTCGGTGATGGCAAAGCCCTGGGTATGCAGCATGTACCTCAGTTGGTAGTAGCTTATCGGATGGATGTGATCGAAAACCGGAACCTGGCTGAACTCGTTGATCGGCCGAGGCACCAGGGAATAAAAGCCGGAGAAGAAAAACTTCAATCTCGAGGCCAGGTTCAGGATGTTAGGCGTGGACAGGACCAGGCAGCCGTTCAACCGGAGCACTCGGTGGCACTCACGCACGAACTGGAATTGATCTTCCAGGTGTTCGATCCCTTCAATGCAGCTGATGAAGTCGAATTGTTCGTCCGCCAGGGGAAACGGCCGGTTCATGTCCAGATAGATGCACGGGAGCGGCGTAACCTTGAAAAAGCTCGGATCGATGTCGCCACTGGTGACGTCATATCGCAGTTTGTGAAGCTGCCATGCCAGGGCACCCTCGCCGGCGGGAATCTCCAGTAATGGTCCGCGCCTTGGGAAGCGTGCGAAAATCTCGATCACCTTCCGGTGCGTTTTCTCGTGCGCAATAACCTGGAGGCTCTCGCAGCCCGCTGCATTTTCGTCGGCCGCTCGCTTGCTAGGGATAGACATATCTGCTCCGGCAAGCCGCATTGATATCAAAGCCCTCCATGGGAGTCAATCTAATGAAGGAGATGTGCGCAAAGCGCAGGTCAGGACGCTACCCACCTCTGATTCCGGTAGCTTGGCCTTCGGGAATCGGGTTATCATTGCACCTTCATGCCGTCGTCCCGCAAGGGAGATCAGTCAGAAGGGAGTGCCCATGGGTTACGTAGACAAGCATCTGCTTGAAGGCGAAAAAGTGGTCTATCGAGCCAGGCTGCATCGAATTATTTTTTTGCCTCCACTCGCTCTCGCCGTGCTCGGCCTCGTGGTGGCCGTCCTAGTCAACATCTATCTGGAAAACCGTGAGGCGGCAGGCATCGTTGGCGCTGCGTTCCTCATTGTGGCGATTCTGGTCGCCTTTCCACGGTATATCCGGTATGCCACTTCCGAGTTTGCCGTCACAAACAAGCGGGTGATCGTCAAAGTCGGCCTGATTTACCGGGATACGCTCGAACTCGTGCTTGCGAAAGTGGAGACCATCGGCGTCGATCAGACCGTCCTGGGCCGGATCCTTAATTACGGCACGATCACCGTCACCGGCACTGGCGGGACCAAGAAGCCCTTCAAGGATATCGCAAGACCCATCGAGTTTCGCGAGCGAGTGCAGTCCCAGCTTGCTTAGGAGCCCGCCCGAGAATTGGGAGGGGTCGCGTTCCGAGCGCCGCGGTGGCAGAGGCAAGACGGCGCGACGCAGGCGATGTCGGGGTACATCGTCGAGGAGCGCCAACGC
>JBEKYG010000245.1:0-7233 GCA_049511215.1 Acidobacteriota bacterium
AACCTCGATGGATGCAGCGACCTCTGAAGACCAGTCTCTTCCGCTCTTTGGTCGTGCGCCCCTGAGGTATGCTTTTGACTCCGTGAGACCATGGACGAATCGGAAGAGACCCAGGCTCGTGCCGCCGTCGAAATATCGCTGACACCAGGGGTAGGCACTCAGGCGCAGGACCGCCTTTGGAAGGCCAACCCACGATTGCCCGATCTGTTCAATATGAGCAGTCGGGAACTCGCATCGTTTGGTTTGCCGGCGGAGGCGGCCGCTGCGATAAGTTCGGGCCGCTATCGCGCCATGGCAGAAGAGATCATCGATTGGGCCAGGCGTGAAAAGTGCCGCTTGTTGGTTCGCGGAGGGAGCGGCTATCCGGCAATCCTCAACGAAATCTATGATCCGCCCTTGATCCTCTATTGCCGCGGGCAAGTCGAAGTCTTGGACCTCCCCGGGTTGGCAATTGTGGGCACGCGCCGGCCGACCTTCTATGGCCTCCAGATGGCTCAAGGGCTGGCTTTTGATCTGGGCAAACGCGACCTGGTGATCGTCAGTGGTCTGGCACGCGGCGTCGATGCTGCCGCCCATAGGGGCTGCCTCGAAGCCAAGGGTCGCACGGTCGCAGTCCTTGGATGCGGAATCGATGTGGTCTATCCCCGTGAACATCGCCAGCTAACGCAAATGATTGTCGAGAGTGGGACGCTGCTGTCAGAATTTCCGCCCGGAACTTCGCCTGCACCGCAAAACTTTCCGGTGCGTAATCGCATCATTAGTGGGATGTCACTTGGGACAGTGATTGTGGAGGCGAGTGAGTACAGCGGCTCACTGATTACGGCGCGGCTGGCCATGGAGCAGAACCGAGAAGTTTTTGCGGTTCCCGGGAATCTCACGTCGCCACAGAGTTTTGGACCGAATTATCTGATCAAGCAAGGCGCGAAACTTGTTCAGATCTGGCGGGATATAGTAGAAGAGCTTCCAGCCGAGGTGCGTCACAAAATCCTGGCCCGGGAGGACACCCGGCCCCGACAGGCGCCAGAACTTGACCTGGCGACTGCGGATGAGAGTAACATACTTGGGTTGCTTGCTTACGATCAGGCGACCCAGTTCGACAGGATTCTGCAGAAGAGCGGCATGAGCGTCCCCCAACTCAGTGAGTTGCTGTTGAACCTGGAAATGCGAGGCCGAATCCGGCAGGTGCCGGGAAACCTCTTCGTTCGGGTCGTCCGACACGAGGAATGATTTTATTTGGAATTTTTGGAATGACTGATATAGTCTGCGCCCTCTTATGTCAAATTCTTTAGTCATAGTTGAATCGCCTGCCAAAGCCAAGACGATCAAGAAGTACCTTGGCAGCGGCTTTAACGTTAAAGCCTCCGTCGGACACATCAAGGACTTGCCCAAGAATAAGCTGGGAGTCGATGTCGACGATGATTTTATGCCCGACTACGCAATCATCCCTTCCAAGGAGAAGGTCGTTCGCGAGCTGCGCGCCGCGGCCAAAACTGCCAAAGTCATCTATCTGGCAGCGGACCCTGACCGGGAAGGGGAAGCGATCTGCCAGCATCTGGCCGAAGAGCTGGGGGGCAAGTCGAAGGAGGTCTACAGGGTTCTGTTTCACGAAATAACCAAGAATGCCATTGAAGAGGCATTTAAACATCCTGGAAGGATCAACGCCCATAAGGTCGAAGCCCAACTGGCACGCCGCATTCTGGACCGTCTCGTAGGCTATAAGATAAGCCCATTGCTGTGGGATAAGGTAAGGCGCGGTTTGTCGGCAGGCCGCGTTCAAACGGTAGCTCTGCGCATGATCGTGGAGCGTGAGCAGGAAATCCGAGCGTTTAAGTCGGAGGAGTATTGGAACCTCGCCGCCCGCCTCGCCGGGCACGCGCCTCCGGAGTTCACCGCCAAGGCCAGCGGCATCGATGGTGAAAAGTGGAGGGTCAACGATGGCGAGACGGCTCATGCACTCCTGGATGAACTGAAGGACGCCTCATTCCTGGTCACGAAGATTCACCGCAGGGAAAAGAAGCGCTACCCCGTGCCTCCTTTCATTACGAGCAACCTGCAGCAGGAGGCGGCCCGGAGACTGAACTTTCAGGTGAAAAGAACGATGCTCCTTGCCCAACGGCTGTATGAAGGGATCGAAATCGGCAGTGAAGGAGCCGTTGGTTTGATCACCTATATGCGTACGGATTCGACCCGAGTCGCCGAATCCGCCTTGAGTGAAGTGCGCGATCTGATCAGGAGAGAACACGGGGAGGCCTATCTACCCCACCACCCGATCTACTACAAATCGAAGAAGACGGCTCAAGAAGCTCACGAGGCAATCCGCCCGACATCGGTGGAACGGACGCCCGAGAGTTTGAAGCCTTTCCTCGACCCGGACCTTTGGAAGCTCTACAAGCTGATCTGGCACAGGTTCGTAGCCTCCCAGATGAATCCGGCCATCTTCGATCAGACGGACGTGCTCATCGAGGCCGGACGGGTACAGTTCAAAGCGACCGGATCGGTTGTCAAATTCCCCGGGTTTCTCGCCATCTACCAGGAGGCAAAGGCCGAGGAGAACAGGCCGGATGCCGAGGCTGAGGAGCAGGAAGGACTATTGCCGGAGCTTTCGGAAGGCGAACGACTCGAGGTCAAGGCGCTTCTCCCCACACAACACTTCACGCAACCGCCTCCACGATACAACGAAGCCAGTCTGGTGAAGGCATTGGAGGCGCGCGGCATTGGACGTCCCAGCACGTATGCATCAATCCTGAGTACCATACAAGACCGTGAATACGTCCACAAGCAGGAGGGCAGGTTCTATCCGACCGAAACGGGAGAACTGGTCGAGGGTCTTCTGATCGAGAGCTTCCGGGACATCTTCGACTACGAATACACGGCCCGGATGGAGGACAAGCTCGACCGCATCGAATCAGGCCGGGAGCGGTGGCAAGACGCGATGCGCAATTTTTACGAGCGCTTCGCACAGCGCCTCTCCGACGCCAAGATCCATATGCGGGACGTTAAGACTGAAGAGATAGAGACCGATGAGGTCTGCGATAAGTGCGGCCGGAAAATGGTGATCAAATGGGGAAAGTTCGGCCGCTTCATCGCCTGTTCCGGTTACCCCGAGTGCAAGAATACGCGTGAGATTCCGAAAAACGGCGCCGAAAACGGCGCCGAAGTTCTCGAGGTAGAAGAGATCGCATGTGAGAAATGCGGCCGGCCCCTGGTCCTTAAGCGAGGACGTTTCGGCGAGTTTCTTGCCTGCTCAGGTTATCCCGAGTGCCGCAATACCAAGAAAATTGTAAAAAGGGCCGACTCTCTGGAGGTCAAACAGGACATACCACTCGAAGAACCTTGTCCGGTGTGCGGGAAGAATCTGGCGATCAAGCATGGGCGTTTCGGCGACTATACGGCATGCGCCGACTACCCGAACTGCAAATTCATCAAGCTCAAAACCACGGGTGTCTCGTGCCCGAACAACTGCGGCGGCAAAATCGTAGAGCGGAAGTCACGGCGCGGCAAAACCTTCTACGGTTGCTCCAATTATCCCGACTGCGACTTCGTTCTTTGGAACAAGCCGGTCGCCGTATCCTGCCCCAAATGTGGCACGATTTTTACTCTTGTGAAAACCACCAAACGCTCGGGGTCAGTGCGCTTCTGCAACGATAAGAAATGCGGTTTCAGAGAGCCCTATCAAGCAAAATAGGGCGGCTGAATACGTCAGGGACAAGCGCGAATGGCGCTTTCTTTAAGAGTGACCGAAATCACCTCGTATTGCCGCTAAATCAAGGTGTCTAAGCCCCGAAGGGGCGAAGCAGCCTGCGCCGCCCTTACAGGGCTGATCCCTTGCTCCACGTCAGTTCCCCAGGGCTTGCGCCCTGGCCTCTCCTGCTGGACCCTTTCAGGGTCCCCTAATAGGACCCCTTAAATAAGCGCGATTCGGGACAGGCGCCATAACCTCGAAATCTCACGGAAAACAGGTTCCTCGAACCGCAAGTAATTTCGAGGTTATGGCGCCTGTCCCGGAAATTATCACCGGCCAGCGAGCTTTTGCTCCAGCTTTGGCAGCACCGCAAGCACCAACTTTCCTACTTTTTCCATGCTGGTGGCGCTGATTTTATCCAGCGTGTCGCCCTCGGTGTGCCACGGAGCATAGTCCAGATCGATGATGTCGACACAAGGGATCTTGGCATCAAGGAAAGGGATGTGATCGTCCTCCACAGCGGAAGGATTTCGGGCGAGAATGTCGCGATAGCCTTCCTCCAGGGCTGTATTCCAGACGAGATCCATCAGCCACGGAGTCGAATTGGTATCCTTGAGGAGGTCGAGGTTTTTGTCGCCGATCATGTCCAGAAGTATTAGAGCGCGCACCTTAGGGGCGGTCCCATCCTCTTTCCATCGTTTGGCGAGGTGCCTGCTGCCATAGGTACTATCAAAGGTACTCCAATCGATGAAGGCCTCCTCCCCATCCAGAAAAACAAACCAATAATCAAATCCGTCCTTCCTGGCCGCAAGTACCCTGGCGAGTTCCAGCAACAACCCGGTACTGCTGCCTCCATCGTCGGCGCCGACGAAGCGAAACTTCTCGAAGTATTTTGTGTCGTAGTGACTCGCCATGGCGATTACGTTGCCCCCGCCGGTTTTTTTGCGAGCGATCAAGTTCACCATCTCTTTCGGTCCATAGGGCGTTGTCGCTTCGAAGGCATCTTTTTCGACTTGATAGCCGTATCCTTCGAGTTGCCGGATCAGGTACTCGCGGCACTTCGCCAGCGCATCGGTGCCCGGGGGACGCGGTCCGAAAGCAACCTGGGCCCGGACATGCTCCATGGCCTTTTCGCCGCTGAGAGGCGGCACCGCTTGGCCGGGCGGCTGGGCACATGCGGCGGTGGCAAACAAAACTACGATCAGATAAATGCGGATTGCATTGCGCATGGTTCCTCCAGGTTCGGGTTGGCTGCTAAAACATGAGTATATTACCAAACGTCACGCACACACAAAGCAAGACGTCGCGAATGTTCGACTGTTTCGGGTGCTTAACCGTTTTGGGGGAAGCAATCAGGCCCATTTTAGCCGCAGTACCACGTGCGCTCGTCGTCCGGGGCGGAGAATCTTGCGCGCCCTATTCTCCGTGACCGATTCCGCCCGCCGTTGAACCACGGAAGCCAACCTGCCTAGTGTTTCACCTTTTGTTTGAAAATAATCATTGTTGTTAGGGTTGTCTGAGTGTATATATACACCCAGATGAACATTAAACCTAAAGGCATCATTGCCAACCGATTGCGGCTGCGGAAACGCCAGCTCCTCGCCGACCTCAAGATTCCTCCCGACGGCTTGCCCGGATCACTCGCCCTGACGCACCGCCGCTGTGGCAAGCCCACCTGTCACTGCGTCGGCGATGAAGGCCATCCGGTCTGGTCTCTCACCTTCATGGTCCAGGGCAAGAAAAGGTTCGAACGTGTCCCCGATGAATGGATTGAGTCCGTCCGCGAGCGAGTCGAGGCTGGACGGAAGTTCAAGGAGGCGGTGGCGGAGATCCTCGCCGCCAATGCTCAGCTCCTGGCTTTATGGCGGAAGGAACAAACTCGCTGAGCAGGTGACGGATGGCAGTGAATCACGCCGTCCGGTTTTTGCGCGCGTTTTTTCCGCCTCGCCGGCTTTTGGGGAGGACGGGGCGAGGAACGCCAGAGTAAAGGAGCTGCATGGCACGTAGAAGTCGCTCGCCGCACATTGCTCCGCCAGCCCCTACCCGGCCTCTACTGGAAATACAGGCATCGCAGTTCATGCTCATCGAACGGGAAGTGGAAGACGAGTTTCGCCCCGAGATGCTCGAGGCCATACAGAGCAGGGTCGATGCCCTGGCAGATTCTATAAGGGGGGAGGCGCCCGACTGCCAATGTGGCCGACCGATGTGCTTTCATAATGAGATATCAGTCTGGATGTGTTATCAGAATAATATATGATACATACATCTTGACATATCCCTCACTTTAGCCTACCCTTGGCTCATGACAAACTCTTCTCGCTTCGTCGTCCCGCCTCCCCCCACAACCATCCCTATCAACCTCCGCTTCGCCGTGAGCGCCGAAGGTGATCTTCGGGTCATTTTCCTCGAGGGCCAGCCGGTCATGGAGTTCGACACTTCTGACCATGCCTCGCGGGACTTGGCCATCGTGCAATTGTGCGAGCATGGCGGGCTCGGCGAGGCAGAAGTGGCTCGAGCCCTAGAGGTTTCGCGGCCTACCGTCAGCCGGGCCAAAAGCAAGTACGCTGAAGGGGGTTTGCAGGCGTTGCTGTCCAAGCACGGTCCGAAGGGGCCTTCGAAGATCAAGGACTACAAGAAGAGGCTGATGATCGAGATGGCACGGGAAGGGCGGAGCAAGACCGAGATTGCAGCACGTCTTGGGGTGAACGAGTCGGCGGTGCGAAAGGCGCTGCGCCGGCTTGGGTTGGAGGAGCTGGCGGTTCGACAGACGAAGCTGGGCTTGCAAGAGCCGCTGCAGGAAACCGCCACCGAGATAGCGCAGGAAGTATCCGATGCGGCCCACTCGGCGGGAGCGGAGGAAGGGACAACTTGTGTGGTCAGTGAGGTTCAGGAGGTTAGGGAGGCTGCGACGGTAGTGGGGCCTGCGGCCGGGGACATGGGAACACAGACGGCAGATGATCGTTTGCCTGAAGAGACGAGCTTGGACAGCGATCCGCAGAACCGGAGTTTGGACCGTGCGCTGGCGCGTGCGGGATTTCTGAATGACGCAGCTCCCGTATTCGGGACGCAGCGCGACGTTCGCAGTGCGGGTCTTCTTCTGGCCGTGCCGATTCTGGTGATGCAGGGAGTTTTTGCGGATGCGGTGAAGATATTCGGCAACATCGGGCCTGCCTTCTACGGTATCCGGAATATGGTGGCGACACTGTTGCTGATGTTTCTGGCGCGGATCAAGCGTCCAGAACATCTCAAGGAACACTCTCCTCGAGAACTCGGGGCGGTTCTGGGGCTGGACCGGGCTCCGGAGATGAAGACGCTGCGACGCAAGATCCAGAGGCTTGCGGCGATGAAGAGGTCCTTGGAATTCATGAGGCAACTGGCGCGGCGCCATCTGGGCAGGAAAGGGGGCACGAAGCTCTGGTTGTTTGTAGACGGTCACGTGTCGGTCTACTCGGGCAAGCGAAAGCTCAAGAAGCAGCACGTGACCCGGCTGCGCATCTCGTTGCCGGCGGTATTGGATTACTGGCTCAACGACGAGCAGGGGTATCCGGTGC
>JBEKYG010000246.1:0-8068 GCA_049511215.1 Acidobacteriota bacterium
GGAGCTGCGTTCGTTAGGCACATCAATGATCTGGCGCCGTTGGGCCCATAAGATGTAGCCACCCACGATCAGGTACGAGAGCGCAAACGCCAAAAACCCCAAGCCAATAAAGAGCGGCATTTCCTTGTTTCTCTGGGATATAGACGAATGATTATATCAGCGTCTGTACAATCACTTCCATATCAATTCCCATGCTGCGCAAATTGGACACCGGAACGGCAGACTCCAAACCGAACAGCGACCGCTTTCTACGCTTTGATTTCCCGCTGGGATATGAAATATCGTGCCCGCTCCGACCCCCAGTCCCATCAGGCCAGGGTCTCGCGGATATTTGAGATAAGGCAGAAGATCGGACCGGGGATTGACGGATCGTCAGGACGAAATCTACCCGCGATCACTGGGATCATAGGTCCCCGGTATGGCGACCCAGACAGTTCTTAAATTGGCTCATGACTTGTGATATGATTCAGAATGATTCACATGATGAGTCGGAGATACGAGGCATGAAACAATTGTCACTGCGGGGATTTGATGACGAGCTGGAAAAGCGCATTCGAGAAACAGCCCGCAGGGAGGGCATTTCCCTGAACCGCGCTGCGCTCCTTCTGCTCCGAAAAGGTGCCGGCATCGAAAGGTCGGGAAAGCAGATCGCAGTTGTTGGAGATTCCCTTGATCACCTTATCGGGAAGTGGTCTAGTGAGGAGGCGGGGGAGTTTCTGGAAAGCATCAAGCTGTTCGAACAAATCGACCGTTCCTTTTGGAAATGAAAATCCTTCTGGACACATGTGCATATATTTCCCTGATGCAGGGCTGGCCGGAGGTAGCGGACCGAGTGCGCAGGGCCGAGCGCATTTTTCTGTCGGCCGTTGTCGCGGGTGAACTCATCTTCGGATTTCGAAACGGAACCCGGTACGAAAGCAACGTCAGGGGATTGCGTGATTTCCTCGACAATCCGTATGTCGAGTTTCTGGCCGTCACATTCACAACATCCGACCGATTTGGACGCATCGCCGCGGAACTCCGCCGGAAGGGAAGGCCGATTCCCACCAACGATATCTGGATCGCCGCTCACGCGATGGAGACTGGAGCCGAGTTGATCTCCTCCGACTCGCACTTCGAAGTGATCGACGGACTGTTCTGGACCCGGTTCTGAGGTGCAAGAAAAAGGTGATCCGCTGATGCGGAATCGTGTCATGCCGCCTCTGCTTGGCCGGCCGGCAGAATTATCGGACCTCAGGTTTGCCTTGACAATGCCTGGGGGCACTTCTAGGATGGGCTGTTCATTCCGTGAACACAATTGACGTAAGGCTTGCCTATTCTGTCGCTCCCATGTGAGTGAGAGGGACGGAGTTTGGCTGGTGGCGTCATGTCCCACGACCAATATACCTATCGCATTCTCACTGAGATTGAGGCGGACAACCGCATTTCACAGCGATCCCTGTCACGCGACCTGGGGATTGCTCTGGGCTTGACGAACCTGCTCGTCCGGCGCCTCGTTTACAAGGGCTGGGTGCGCATCATTCGGATCAAGCCGAACCGCGTGCGGTATCTGCTGACACCCGCGGGCATCGCCGAGAAGGCCCGGATGTCACGCGCGGCACTGCAAAATTCCATACGGTTCTACGTGGAGGCCCGCGATCGCATCCGCGAGCGTTTCGCGACACTATCCAGGGAGCTACATGGCGACGGCCCCGGGTTCGATAGCAGCCCGGCTGCAAAACGCATTGTTTTCTACGGCGCTGGCGAAGTCGCGGAAGTCGGCTACATCTGCATGCATGGAACAGATTTACAGCTCGTTGGGGTCGTCGACGGTCAGCGGCGGGAGCGCTTCTTCGACGTTCCTGTATACGATCCCGCCCTGCTCCATGCAGCGGATATCAACGGCAGCCCATTCGGCCGACTGGTCGTGATGTCGTTCGGGGAAACCGACAAGATCCGGGTACAACTTGAAGTGCTTGCTATCCCGCCCGACCGGGTGTTTTGGATCTAAGTGGATGGGTTGATACGCATTGGGATGCCGGCGAATCTCGTTGTGAACAGGGCAGTAAGGAGTTCTCAAATCAGCTTGCTGCCTATCCACATGATCATCAATCCAACGCCATGGATCCTTCGCCCAATTAGCCTTCAGCTCCCCCCAACCCCCGGCTCCTAAGATCCCATGCTCAAAAGGCTGAGGTTGGGAAAATCGCGGGCGATTTCGCGGATGAGTTCGAGTTCGACCGCGACAAAACTACGGTCGGAAAAGGAGAGACCTCCGCTTCACGCATGGCTGTTCTCCTCTTCTGCCTTTCTTGCTCGATCCGAAAGCGGAGGGAATGGTCAGCAAACATTGTACTCCCGCGAAGAAATGCCGAGAACGGCGGCGGAAATGGCATTGGATGAAACAAGTTATAGGTATCAGCCCAAAAATCGACCTGTCGGCTTCACGCCCAGATAAGCAGAGAGCGCGCCAGTCACGCGGACAAAAACGAAGCATGGAAGGCGTGCCAAGATTAGGAAAATCGGCGAACGAATGGGCTCAAAGGCAATTTGAAGCCTCCAGATTTCCCAGCAATTACGACAGGGGGTGTTCTTAAATCACCTTATGACTCTCATGCCATTTAGCTCAAGGAAGCTCGATTTCTGGTTGAGATCGGAAAGCCGTAGATAGCAGAGATTCTCTCGACAGCCCCTCATTCGCCATATTCTTCAATATATCCCTGAAATACTTGACCTTGTCGATCGCTAGAGCATTAGCCATGACTAAAGGGCTCACCATCTTCGTCGCCCGCTGGGCAGTCGCAAGCCTCCCCATATCCATGGTATTCACATTCTCTTGCGTCAGGGAAGCCTGGGTCACCTCAGTCGCAAACCGGAATCTATCCAAGGAACTGTCAATTGCTGGTCCTGATCAAAATCTTCTGTATCCTTTGGGTGTTTGTTCCGGTCAAACAATCACGAGGAATTTGTCCATGGCTCGCGGAGCCGATAAAGGCTCGCCTTATCTCCGTGGTCTCGTTGCACTAAGAAACAGTGATTTGAATCAAGCGGAACGCATGTTCGAGCTCTCGACAAAGGGGCATGCACGATCTCTCTCAGGGCTGTACGCTTCGGGGGTAACCAAAGTTCTGCAGGGGAATGACCCATTGCCAATATGGAGGAAAGGCAATAGCACCGCACGCCTGTTAATCGCCGGCGGTGTGTGTGTGAGTGTCGGTAACGTTGAAAGGGCAGAGAATTATTATCGAAACGCCCTGCTAATCACCAAGTCAACGGATCTGGACGGCTTTCGCCAGCTGCTGATGTATTTCGCTGGAACCAAAGATGAAGCTGCCTTTGCCCAAGCACTTTCTGGCTATTTGCAGACGGCTGATCCCGAATCGCTTGAATTCCATTGGACTTTGGGAGAGGTGTTCCTTTTGCATAGAGAACCCGATCGTGCTCTGAGGCATTTTGATGCTGTTTTGTCTCGAGATTCGAACAACCCCAGGGTCTGGTATGCCAGAGGGAGGGTTTTTGCTGCAATGAATCGTTTTGAAGAAGCACGTGCTGAACTCGACAAGGCGATTCGATTAGCTCCGCAAGAACCGGATCCTTATGTTTTTAAAGGACACACCTTTTTATATCAAGAGCGTTACAGCGAAGCAGCCGATTGGTGCAGGAATGCATTGGCGATCGATCCCGAAAATGACTGGGCGATGACAACCTTGGCGAGGGTGCGCATTAATCAGGCGCGGAATGCAGAAGCCCTGGAGTTGGCCGTTCGTGCCATGAAGCGTAACAGCCGCGCGCATCCTCTTTTCCTTGCTTCCCTCGCCGCCGCGAAACTCGGACAATGGGATCTGAGCCGAAAATATGTTCTCAGCGCGTTGGCAAAGGATCCGAGCAGTCTGCAATACTTGGAGCAATTGGCCGACATATGTGAAGCGACCGGTGACCTCGATGGCCTCCGGAAGACCTGTGTCGATATCCTTCGCCTTAATTCGCAGGACATACATGCGAGGCAGCGTCTTAAGAAGATAGGCGCTCCTGGATTTTGACTGGGTGACCCCAATACTGGGGCGCATGTTTTGCCGTATGCACCATCCCAGGCGTCACGGTCACGCGAAAGCGCTAGCGCTTCCCGCAAACAAGCTTCATGCAGAGGGATGAAGGATTAGTGACCACAATCTCCGGTCTTGGGACGCCTGACACTTCAATCCCCATGCGCGACAAAGGACAAATCATATTCATAGGAGACTTTCTGTTCCCTGAGGGAGACGCAGCCGCAATTCGCACACTGTCATTAGCCCGCATTTGTCGAGATCTTGGGTTCGCAGTTACTGTGATTGGCAAGGGCCAACTCCGATCAGAGGATTACAACAGGGAGACGGGCCAGTACCACATTGAAGGCATTCGCTACTCGACGATGAACCCGAAGCGAGTCTCTGCGATTCAGAGACTTCGTCACCCCATAAGCCGAATTAGGCAATCTGTGTCCGCGCTTGAGGCGATGAATTTGGAACACACACGGGCTGTCATCATCAACGCATCCTGCAGTGCGAGGCATGTACCATTCGTGAGTGCCTTCTGTCGACGCCGTTCGATCCCATTGATCGGCGATGTCTGCGAATGGTACGACCCACGCCAGATGAACTACGGTCGACTAGATCCCTCATACGCCGTCTTCTGTCTTGTCTTTCACTGGTTTCTTCCGCGCTTTCGACATTTGATTGTCATAAGCAAGTTACTGGAGCGCCATTTCGGTGGACAGGGACGCAACGTGATAAGGATAGTTCCGGCAGTAGACCCAAGCAAAATCCCCTGCATCGACCGTACCCCCAGAGATCGGCTCGTGTTGCTGTACGCCGGCCTGCCGGGCCGAAAGGATCTACTCAGGGAATTCCTCGCAGCCTTAGCTTCGCTTGCTCCAGATGAAATATCCAGAATCGAGTTTCGTTTGCTTGGTCCAACGAAACAGGAGTTGATCAAGTTACTCGGAAAATCCGCAGGCCTGCTCACCCAACTTGCCGAGACAGTAAAGCCGCTGGGGCGAGTTCCCCGTGACCGAGTGCTCGATGCCTTGCAGGGGGCTCATTTCACAGTGCTCCTGCGTCCGAACCAGCGGTACGCAAACGCAGGCTTTCCCTCGAAAGTGCCAGAGAGCTTGGCAGCCGGTGCACCGGTTCTCCTAAACCTCACGAGCGACCTGGGAGAATACCTCGGCGATGGAACTGCCGCACTCCCAATTCATGATTGCTCTCCAGTGGAAGTTGCCAAAGCGATCCGCAGAGCATTGCAGCTAAGTCCGGAGGAATTACAGGACCTTCGTCGTTGTGCGCGGGCGAAGGCGGAGCAGTGCTTTGATTATCGCCTCTATCTGGATACCTTTACAACTTATCTTGAGCAATTAAGCTAGAAGGTCATTGACACACTGCATGTTCGAACCCGTGGTAAGTGCCTTTGGCAGCAGAGCGGCAAGGCAAAGCGGTCTCCTGATCGGAATGCAGGGCTTCGCGATGCTGTTGTCAATTGCATTCACGATAATGATTACCAGAGGTCTGGATGTCGCGGCCTACGGTACGTTTCGATATGCAATGACGTTTCTGGCGTTGGCAATGACGCTCCTGCAGTTTGGGTGGCCAAATTCGGCAGCGAGGCTTCTTGCACTCGAAAGCGAGCGGTCTGCGCAAAAGCAAATTGTCGGTGCATGCGTTGTCATGGTGATCATCAGTTCAGGCGTCGGCACGGTGAGCACGCTTGTTGGATTTGGCGCGGCCAGAGCGCTTGGCTACCAGCTGCCGCGTGTACTGATGTGGGTGGCACCCTTTCTGTATGTGACTCTCGGCCAGTACATGATAGGGAGTATCTGCCAAGGCCTGAACCGCATTTCTCTTTTGTCCTTCCAGCAGGTGCTCCCGTATGTCTTGCTCCTGCCGATAACCGCAGTCCAGATGTTCGTATTCGGGAAGTACTCCTTGTATGCTGCGGTTGTAGGATATGTCGCGGTGTTCTCCGCCGTTATCACGGTTGGTTTCCTTCGACTTGGTGTGGTTTTTTTACACTGGCGGTCGTGGTCACGGGCGATCATCAGAGAGAACAGGCGTACCGGATTTCCAATATATATCGGAGGAATCTTCGGCGTGGCTTCAGCGCAAATTGTTGCCATGTGGGTCGCCGAGTTTACCAGCTTGTCCAGATATGGCCAATATGCGCTCGCCTTGGCGGTCTCGGCTCCGCTTTCCGTACTAGTATCCTCCGTGGGAACTGTTGTATTCCGATCGAGTTCGCGCAGTGACTCGTTGTCGAATAGAGTCCTTTTCTTTTCGTTTGGACTCGGGGGCTCGCTGGGACTGTTGTACTTCGTTGCTACGGAGACGTTGCTGATTAGAGCATTCGGAAGTCAGTATGGCCTTTCAGTGAAGATGGCCCAGGTACTAGGCGTAGGTTCGCTGATGATCGGGTGGGGTGATATTTTCAACCGATTTCTGGGTGCGCAGGGCCAAGGCAGAGGATTGTGCATCGCCGCGGTGTCCACAGGAACCGTGGGCATTGTCTCTGCCGCGATTCTGTTGCCCAAGTGGGATGCCTACGGCGCAGTTGCCTCATCTGTTCTCGCTGCTACGACGTACTTTGCGTTGATGGTAGCGTTGTATATCCGCCACACAGCACGGCATGGACATGGCCACGTAGCGACCTGACAGACGCGGATCCGATCCCACACAAGTTGTAGCCAGAGCCTTTCAAGTCGGTTAGCCGACAGGTTTCGCCAGGAGAGTAACCGTCCACCGGCGGTGTCGGTCAAACGGCTTGGGCCGCCCTGATAATGGGCTCGGCCCAGGCTACCAATCTGTCCGTGAGCTCCTCCCGGGCTGGATCCGACAAGGTTTGGATTTGCGTGACCAAAGCCCGATATACCAGGAATCCCGCGTGGGCGGCGTCCGGCATTCCCTGGCGGATATCGGTAAGGCGCAAAAGCTCCTGGACTGCGCACCGCTGCACTGAATCCAGCACGGCCTCCCCAGGCAGCTCTGGGTTGGTATCGACGGAGTGCAACCGGGTCGAGCTGTCGCCTTTCCGGCGCATCGGTCCGTCCCGCAGAAACACACGCCAACATTGAATGATCCCTGAGTCAAGGATCCCGGCAAAAAAGAGCCGATTTAAATACTCCGCGAGAATTTCTAATAATTGACCGTCGCAGGGGTGACAGAGCCTCGAATGAGTTTTGAAACGGTTTCCCGCGGGTTTCAGAGGAAAATGAAGCTCAAGCGCCGCATCAGGCGGCGGAAACAAATGGCTCAAGGTGGGACGGGACCTCCGGAGGCGAAAGCTGATCGAGCCAGGCCTTGTCGCCGGTGTTCTTGAACTTCCTTTCCTTGACGGTGACATCGATGGCAAAGCGGACGACGCGGTCAATCAAGGTAGTCATGACTCCCATCAGCGATTCCATGGACGCCCGGCGAAGCGAACGGACGGAGGGTTTTCGCAGGATGGCGTTGTCCTCCTTGAGGGTGCTGTTGGTTCTTTCGGCTGCCGAGCGCAAGCAGTGCAGCTGGCGGAAACGTTCCGTTCCTCTTGGGATTTCCAGAAGCAGGCGGGGTCGCTCGGCAATGGGGACATGGGTAGAAAAGCCGAGCAGTTTCGGACGATGGGGGCAATTCCGGTACAGTTCAAGAATGGCAGGGTCTTTGGACTTCACGCACTGTTTGAAGCAGGAAAAGGAAAGCCTTTGAGCGGCGGCATCGAATCCATTGGGACGCATGGGAAGGTTGCAGTATGAAGCGAATGGCCAGCCGTTGCGGTCATAGCCACGTTGGAGGAGGGCTTCGCGGACGAGTTTTTCGTTCCTGGGATTGTAATCGATTAGAGGAATGGCGCCCTGCTTGCGGGCAAATTCGTAGTTATGAAGCTCGTCGTATTTGGCGTCGAGCAAATGAATCCGGGGATCGATGCAATGGAATCGTCTGATCTGTTCCTGGAGAGGGATGAAGGTATTCCCTTCCTGAGCGTTGCCGGCAATGGTGATGCAGCCGACGGGGAGTTCGATGCCCAAATGAGGTTCGATGGATGTGGCAATGATGGCGTTGTAGCCGAAGATCTTCTCGGTCTT
>JBEKYG010000247.1:0-7224 GCA_049511215.1 Acidobacteriota bacterium
GTCCAGCCGCGGTGTTTCAGGGATGCCGGCGCGGTGACAGGCTCCGCACGAAGCCTGGATATAGCTCGCCGGCAGTAGCGGACGTTCCCAGGCTTGGGTGGTCTCGTGGGCTTCCTGAGCTTCCGTGGCGAGACCCTGGCCGCGATGGCAGACAACACAGCCCCAGTCCTTCACCCCGTGCGGGATCGGGGAATGAGCCCGAAAGGGTTCCGGCACGGACGGATCCCCGAGGCTCGGCTGCATGATGCCCTGGTGGCAGGTGACGCAACGGTCCGTGACGTTGAGCTCAGGAATCCAGATCTGGTCAATCCCGGGATGGAAGTCCGCCAGTAAGGCCTTGGTGTCGGGGCGGCCTTCAGCGAATCGTGCGTACCCCCTCTTATATTGTTTCCACTCGCGCAGCAGGTCTTTCACCGGGGAAACCGCGAGGCTGGCAACGAACAAAACGCTTGCAATCGCGAACGCGAAGCGCAGCCGGTTCGACACTTTGCCCATTTGCTCAGCGGTCATGCTATCTCCAAGGCCATACCCAGGACCAGCCCGGTCCGCGGAAAAAAGTGCCGACCCCTGTCAGGACGATCGCGACGACGATGAACCAGGTCATGACCCACCAGTAGAGCGCCCGGGATCGCAGGAAGTCCGAGAATCGCCCTCCGCCGGTGGGGATAAAATAGGAGATGACGGCCAGGCCCCCGATGGCTACGGTTGGAACAATAAGCGTCCACGCCTGGTAGATGCCAAAGGACACGAGCAGGGCCGTCAGCACCAACACAAAAATTCCCAATGTTCGCAGCCGCGCGTTCGACCAGATTGGTGCGCCGGCTACGTTCACATGGAAATACGGGATAACCACGAGAGCGATGATGATCAGGGCCGGGATCACTACGCCTGCCACCAATGGAGGGAAATAATGGAGCAGCTCCTGCAGTCCCAGAAAATACCACGGGGCTTTCGCCGGGTTCGGTGTCAACAGGGGGTCGGCCAGCTGCTCCAGCGGCGCATCCCATAGCAGCGCAATGAACACCAGGATGATCGTGAGGATCTGGAAGGCAAACATCTCGCGCAGGACAACGTGCGGGTAGGACATGAGCTGTCGTCCCACCGCGCCGGTTACTTTCGCAGAGGTCTTCCTGGTGATGAAGACGATGCGTTGAGGGGCTTGTGTGGCATCCGATCCGAAGCCCGCCTCATAACTGTTTTTCTCGCTCATATTCCTCTCGTACGGTCAAGCCGCCATCCTTCTGAACTCGCCACATATGGATTGCGATCAGAACCACTGCTGCTGCCGGCAGAATTACACAGTGAAGGATGTAGAAGCGCAGGAGCGCATTCTCCCCAATCACATGCCCACCTAGGAGCAGGAAACGCATCGGACTCCCCAGGACAGGAACATAGGAGATGATGTTGGTCCCCACCGTGATGGCCCAGAAGGCCAACTGATCCCAGGGCAGCAAGTAGCCCGTGTAGCTGAGGAAGAGCGTGACCAGCAGCAATCCAACGCCAATCACCCAATTGAACTCGTGCGGAGGCTTGTATCCTCCACGATAAAAGACGTGAAACATGTGCCAGAAAACCGCAAACACCATGACGTGTGCAGCCAGACGGTGCAGGTTGCGAAGGAAGACGCCGTTTGAAACCACAAAGCGCAGGTCCTTCATGTCACGATAGGCCTGGGGCACAGCGGGATGGTAGTAGAACATCAAGAGGATGCCGGTGACGGTTAGGATCAGAAACAGGAAAAGGGAGAAGGAACCAAGATAATAGTTCGCGCGCGGGCGCAAGGATTTTTCGCGAACCTTAACCGGCAACACATGCAGGAACAGGTTGCCGAAGATGGCCAAGCTCCGCGTACGGTTGGTAAGCGCTGGGCCACGCCGGAAAACGGACTTCCAGACGCGAGTACTTCGCAATTGCACGATTACCCCTTGAGTCCAGGTCGCAGCCATCACGCGTACCTCTTCAGAACTTTGGAATGCGGCGGTATGGCGCCGCTTTGATAAAGCATCGACAAGAACGGCCCCGTGCCGGCGCAGGATGGATATTCGCCTTCATCCGCGTCCATTCCCGGTTTCGTTTTGCATGGATCCGTCTTCTCATACCTTCAAAATCTGCCCCTCCAGAACGATCTCGAGCTTGTCGACCAGAAGATTCCCGTCGGGCATGAGTTTCATCGCGAAATGGGGAAGCGGGCGCGGAGCGGGCCCCTGGACCACCATGCCATCCTTATTGAACCTGCTGCCGTGGCAAGGACAGGCGATCAATCCCAGCTCCGGTTTCCACTGCGTGATGCATCCCAGGTGCGTGCAAACAGCCGAGAGCGCGAGAAAGCCCATAGGCGTCCTCGCGATGTAGACCTGCTGGTCGGCGATGTAGGTTACGGAATTCTCGGGAAAGTTGTCCGGGGTTCCGATCCTGAAGCTCGTGGGAGATTCGAACAGCACGTTAGGGGAGAGGTAGTTCATTGTGACTACAACAGCGCCCACAACAGAGATGCCAAGGGCGCCGGCTGCGATCTCGTTCAAGAAGTCCCGTCGGTCGATCCCCGCGCCGCCTTCCCTGGCCTCTGACCCCAGAGCGGTTGAAGCTGCATCGCTTTCAGCCATACCATCACCGTCCAAAATGCCCAAGTGCCTCTTCGGGTGACTTTTCGAAAACCTCAAAGGCTTCCATCGTGATTGTGTGCACAGGACAGCGCTCGGCACACAATCCACACCGGATACAAATAGTCTCGTCCTTGACCATTACGGATCCCTCCTCTGATGGCAAATCCAGCACACCGATGTGCTGCAGGGTAGTCCCTATAAAAGATGAGGCCTCTTCGGCGAGCCGAGCCTTAACATCCTCCGAAAACCTGAGTTGACTGAGAGGAACGAGACTCAGACAATTTTCCGGGCATACGCCCACGCAGCCACCGCAGAGGATGCACTCGCTCCCCTCGGCCTCATTGCCATCAAAGATGGTGTTGATCCAGCAACTCAGGCACCGTGATGCCTCGCGCCGTGCCTGTTCTTCCGTATATCCCGTCTCGACTTCAACGATTCCGGTCCGGCGGTCAATGGGGAGGGTTGGTACCGGCAGACGGGAGTATTCGTCAAAATCCTCTGCCATCCGGTGGCGATCCAACACGGTGATGTGCACATAGCGCGGCTTGGGTTTCCAGCCAGTCCCCTGCAGATAGCGGTCGATCTGCTCGGCGGCTTTCCTGCCGTCGGCGGTCGCGCTGATGATCAAGCGGGGCCCGAAGGCGATGTCTCCGGCGGCGAAAATTCCCGGGGCCGTCGTCATCAGGGTTTCCGGGTCGATCTTGATGGTACCTTGGCGCGTCGTCTCGATCCCGTCGGCAGGCGTCAGAAAAGATAGATCCGAAGCCTGGCCAATGGCCAGGATGACCGTGTCGCAGCTCAGGGTGGTTTCTGTGCCCGGCTCGAAGGTGGGGCTAAAATGGTGCTGGGCATCGAACACCGATGTGCAACGGATGGTCTCCAGGCCGACTACCTTGCCGTTTTCGCCGACGAAACGCTTGGGGCCCAGAGACGGATGGACCTTCAGGCCTTCACGCAAAGCCTCTTCGATCTCGTCCTCGAAGGCAGGCATCTCTTCGAGTGACTCGAGCGCTACCAGGTGGACTTCATGCGCACCCAGGCGCAGAGCAGTCCGGGTGACATCCAGGAACTCTTTCATGGCCACCTGGAGCTCGCTCTCGCTCAAGCGGTCGGGGAGCAAGGACGAGCGCAGGACCTCGAGTGTCTGCTGCTGTTGCTGCCGCAAGGCAGAGCGCGCTACGTCGACGGCCACGTTGCCGCCTCCGATGACCGCCACCTTTTTCCCGATCGAGAAACGATAGCCAAGGTTTACGTTTAACAGAAAATCGACCCCTTTGATCACGCCATCCAGGTCATGGCCCGGGATCTGAAGATCGCGGCTGCGATGCAATCCGAATGCGAGCAGTATGGCCTGGAATCCTTCGGCTCGGAGATCAGCCAGAGAAAAGTCACCGAGACGGGAGTTCAGCCTCAGCTCAGGTCCCAGGTCGAGAATCTCCCGAACCTGGGCCTGAACGACATCCCGGGGCAGGCGATACTCGGGTATGCCCAGGTAAAGCATCCCTCCAGGAACGGGTGCCGCCTCGAAGATCGTGACGCGATACCCGAGAAGTGCAAGGTCATGAGCGGCCGAGAGCCCTGCGGGCCCCGAACCGATCACCGCCACTCGCTGCGGATGATTGATCGCGGGTCTGCCGCGATAGACGTCGATCGGGTTGCGCGACTCGGGTCCGTGACGCTCGGTGACAAAGCGTTTCAGGGCACGGATGGAAATGGGCGCATCAAAATCCTTCCTTCGGCAGGCCGTTTCGCAAGGGTGACCGCAAACCCGGCCGCAGATCGAAGCCATCGGATTGGGCTCCCGGGTATAGCGATAGGCTTCCTCGTATCGTCCTTCCGCAATCAGCGTGACATAACGGCCGGCCTGCGTGTGGACGGGACACGCCATCATGCAAGGGAAGGTCGACTCGAGCCAATCGAGGTCAACGAGCTTCGTGCGCAATTTCACCACTTCGGCGCCTCTCCCGTCTAGCGATGAATCGTGAGGCTGACAGTCACAGTGCCGGCGGTGACATCCACCGCCTGGGTAACCGGCTTTCCTTCCTCGCTCCAGGTGGTCAGAGTGTAGTGGCCGGGTGGAATGTCCTTGATTTCAAACTCACCGTCCTTGTTGGTCACCGCGAAATAGGGGGTGGCCACAACGACGATGTAACCAGACATCTCCGGGTGAACGTTGCATAAGAGAGACGCGACCCCGAGATCGTTAAAAGTGAATGACTTCTCCTGACCTTGCGGCCAGGTGCCGAGATTGTGCCCAAGTTTCTTGTTGCCGCTGATGGACGGCCAGAAGACGTTGTGTCCCACGGAATCACTGTTGAGAAAGTTGACCGTCGATCCCTTGAGGACGGCCAGGACGTGAGGAACGAACTTCAAGTTCTTCTGGTCCATCATTATGGGCTTGGCTGGCGGCGGGAAAGTCTTGTCCGCTATGGCATCAATATATACCGCAATATTCTCGGGCGAACGCAGGCCGGTGGCCGTCACTTTACCCTTGATCTCTCCGGCCCACCCTACTTGAGCGAGAAAACAGACAAACAGGAAAGCAGCACTTGCCGTTCTATAGCGAGAAGGTCTCATCATTCAAGCTCCTTTGCGTCTATTCCCTGCTGGAGCAAGGAAACGTTTCAATCACAATCACATGACAAAGTCGATTCCGGCCAAAAACCCATGCGGACGGAAAAACAGCGTCGTCCCCGGGACCGGTTGCCTCCAACGATACTGATATTCGAAACCGAACTTGATGTTGGCGCGGATCAGGATTTGAACACCCGGGCTGAATCGATTGCGGGAAAAACGCTCCGATGCGCCGTTGAAGAAATCCGCCGGTGAGTTCACCAGGTCGTAACGCATGACGGCAATCACCCAGGGGTAAACCCAGTATTGCGCCTGCGCGAAACCGCCGCTGAAGTTCACGGAAGGACCGTTGTCCAAGCTGAAGGTGGCAGGATTCGGAATTATGTTGGCATCGTGGCCGAACATTCCCAGGCCGTACATTTCGAAGTTGCCGCGGTATCGGAAACGGAAGTAACCACCGACCCGATAGTATGGTTCGTTGATATCCCCAAAACCGGGAAACAGTTGCCGGTCAACGTTGAGGACGTTGCGTCCGTAATTGTAGAAAGCGCCTAAACGGAGTGAGGTGTGATCGTGCGGACCGGTCGCCCCGGCCGCCTGCACCTCCTTGCGCGCCGCCGCACTGCGCTCGAGGTTGAACTGCTGGAATGCATGAGCGTACACGGCCTTGCCGTTGTTGGCCGGGGTGTCGCCGTTGTTCCCATTCACCAGGGCAACCGACCAGTTGAAGTTCGCGTCGTTCGGATAGCCGCCGAGTTCGACGCCGCGCTGGGAGGCGCCCAAGATGAATGGGTTGTTCGTCGTGCCAAGCTCGCCGGCAACACTCGCCTGATCGTAAATATCGTAACCAGTAAGGTTGATGGTGCGTGCTTGCGTGAATGGCAGATCCAACTCGAACTGCCCGAAACGAACGTTCAGCGCATCCTTGGGCAATCCCAGATAATGGCTGATGTCGTTGGCCCGCAAGTAACCGTCGCCGAGTCCGCCTTCAGCCCCGGACCCTCCAGCTGAAATGTCATCGTCGAGCCACCAGGAAAGTCTTTCCCCAAAACTGCCGGCTGTTATGACTGTGAAGGTATTGGGCGAGAACAGGTCCGTTCTCGGCTGGAAACCCGCCGCCAGGGGTCGCTTGTTGCTGTAATTGAAGAAGCCGGAGTACCTGAGAGCTACCGGTATGGTTCCCGGAATCTCACCGGGAAATACCGCTTTGGGAAAAACCTCGCGCTGGGCTTTGGCGCCCAGCAATACGGGCGGCTCCTTGGCGAACGTTTCGTCGTCCTTTGGAAACTTGAAGCCGTTTTTCTTGAAAGCCCACCCGAAATCATTCAGTTCCGGGAAATCGTTGTGACAAGTGGTACAAGAAGTTCCGTACTTGCGGGAGAAGTAGGGAATGGCTTGAGCATTCGGGGCCCGGATCAGAAACAGATAACCAATAGACGCAAACAAGAACGCAAGCAGCATGAAAGCCGCACGGGCGCTTTTTCTTGGGGGCATGTCGGGAACCTCCTTGGAAGTGAGGATCCCTCGAGGCTTCTTGCTGTTCAGTGACGGATGGACTTCTGGAATGTGATCGAGGTCACAAATCCGGCTTGAGAGAAGCCCGCCCTGGACAACGGAACCCTACATGAGCGCGGGCGCGCGCATTGAATGCCGGCTCTTGGTTATGGCAGTGAAAAAATCAGTGGGACCCGTCTGTGGTCAATCCGCGAAGTTGCTGGGGCTGCAAGATGACAATTGTGCCACCCCGGGTACGTATCAGTTGTTTGCGCTTGAAGTCGCCCAGGACGCGACTGACGGTTTCGCGTGAAGCTCCGATGCTTTCGCCAATCTCCTCGTGGGTCATGTGGATGGCCAGGCGGACTCCCCCTGTCACCAGCTCGCCATGCTTATCCGCCCAGGAAAGCAGAAACTGCGCCACCTTGACCTGAGTGCCGGGGGCCAGCGCCAGCAGTCGTGTCTGATCGTAGGCCTTGTGAAGCTCCATGCTGAGGTGCTTAGAGACCACAAGCGACAAGTCGGGGTGTGCCCGGAACAGTTGAAGAAACTG
>JBEKYG010000248.1:0-7218 GCA_049511215.1 Acidobacteriota bacterium
AGATGCAAGGCGCCGCGACGCAGGCGATGTGGTGACATCGTCGAGGAGCGGCAACGCAGCAGATGCCCGCCCGCCGCCGCGCCCCGCAGGGCTGCTGGCTCCCAGGCTTGCAATTTTCTATGTCACCCTTTCGTAAGATCCGCAAGCCTGGGAGCCAGCAGCAAAATGCCAAGTTATTCTTGCGCGAGCCCTTGGTCTTTTTTGATTTCACACGCAACGCAGGGGCTCATGTAGCACATCATGTCATCAAATTTTTCCTTCTCGAGACATGGCGGACTGAGGTTTGCGCAGCCGCCGCAAATTGCAAGCTTGGGCTCGGTATAGGTGCATCTGAGCTGGCAGGCCGGGCAGACGTACATGCACCCGCCGCACAGCCGGCACACTTCCGATTTGATATCGAACGGGGTCCCCAGAGTTTTCTTTTCGCCCCTGCCTCTAAAACCTATGGCTCCGGCCATCATCTGTTCCGCGCACATGCGCACGCAGAGGCCGCAGAGGATGCAGTCCTCGTATTCCTGCCGGAAGCGCTGCTGTCGCACTTCATGGGCGGATGCCAGGTCCTGGATGACCTTCGACTGCGGGCAGGATGCCAGAAAAAGCTCCAAGATCATCTTGCGCGCGCGCACCACACGCGCTGAAGCGGTCCGAACCTTGAGTCCCGCCTCGACCGGGTACGTGCACGACGAAACCAACCTGGCCCTCGCACCCTCGCCAACCTCCACCAGGCACAGCCGGCAGGCCCCATATGGCGAAAGCCCCTCCATATGGCATAAGGTCGGAATGGGAAAGCCCAGAAATTTTGCCGCTTCCAGCAGAGTCGTGCCTTCCTCGAATGACGCATTCAGGCCGTTAATCGTGAGTCTGATCACGCTACATTGCCTCCAGTATTCTGCTCAGCTTCTTCCTTCGGTTTTGTGAATTCCAGGTCGCAACGCAGGCATCTTTTTGCCTCCCGACGCGCGTCCTCTTCAGACAGGGTCAGCTCCACTTCGACAAAGCTGGTCTTGCGTTGCTGTATGGCCGCCAGCGGGGGTTCAGCCCGGCTGATCTGACTCAATTCCTGCTCGCTGAGCCCGCAGGATTCGACATAGGTCTTCGGCAGCTTTATGGCCTCGGGCTGTTTGAGAGTCTCGCCGCGAATGTATCGGTCGATCATGACGGCAGCCCTCTTGCCTGCGGCGATTGCCCGGACTACCGTGTTGGGACCGGTGACCACATCTCCGCCGGCGAATACTCCAGGCCTGCTGGTGCATAGTGTCTCTTGGTCGGAACGGATGGCGCCCAGCTGGGTGAGTTCGATGCCCATCGAGGAGATGAAATCGATATCGGGTGCGTCGCCGATGGTTACAATCAGAGTATCAAACTCTTTTGTGAACTCAGTACCCGGAACAGGAATCGGGTGCCGCCGTCCGCTGGCATCGACATCGCCGAGCTTGTTTCTCATGAAGGTGACCCCGAGCAGCTTGCCGTTCTTTGAGAGTATCTTCAAAGGCGAGACCAGCGTTTCGAGCTTCACTCCTTCCGCGACGGCAGCGTCCGCTTCGCCAGCCAGTGCAGGCATCTCCTGTTGTGTCCGCCGGTACATGATGGTTACGCTCTGCACGCCCTCTTGACGCAGCGCCACCCGAGCGGCATCAATCGCTGAATCGCCTCCGCCGATCACGCCGACCCGCCCTCTGGCCGTATTCTTTTCCCTGAGGTTGTAATCCTTGAGATAGTTGATAGCGGGGTAAACGCCGCTGATGTCCTCCCCTTCGATGTTCAGCTTGCGGCTCTTGTGCGTCCCCATGGCCAGGAAGATAGCGTCGAAACCGCTCTCGAAAAGCCCGTCGATCGTAAAGTCCTTGCCCAATGACTTATTGCAACGGAGGGTCACATTGTCGTCGAGCAGCGATTCGATTTCCTTCTGCAGTGTGTGCCGCGGAAGACGATAGGCCGGTATTCCGCAGCGCAACATTCCTCCGGGAGATTTCTCCGACTCATAGACAGTCACTTTGTATCCCAGCAAGGAAAGATTGTGAGCCGCCGTCAGGCCGGCCGGGCCCGAGCCGACAATGGCCACCTTCGGCGATTTCTTATCGGTCTTGACCGCTCTCGGCGGCTTGTAGGTTGAGGGGTCAATGGTGTCGGTAATGAAACGCTTCAAGGCGCGTATCGCAACCGGGCGGTTTCCCGTTGTTCCCAGCTTGCAGTGCGCTTCGCACTGATGATCGCAAACTCTGGCGCATACTGACGGAAAAGGATTGGTCTCTCTGATCACTCTGTAGGCTTCCTCGTACTCCCCGCGAGCCAGATGAGCGACATAGCGCCAGGCTTCTGTCCCAATTGGACAGGCCGACTGGCACGGTGAGCCCACTAATTCACGACAGACGAAGGCATCGCATTTCTTATTCCAGATGTGTCGTTCGTACTCACTTCGGAAATATCTGAGGGTGGAAAGGACGGGATTGGAAGCTGTCTGCCCGAGACCGCACAGGGTCGTGTCTTTTACTACATCTGCCAGCTCTTTGAGAAGGTCGAGGTCGGCCAGAGACGCCTTGCCTTGGGTGACATCATCCAGGATTTCATGCATCCGCTGAGTCCCTTTTCGGCACGAGAAACATTTGCCGCAGGACTCGTCTTTCAGAAAATTCATGAAGTATTTTGCGACATCGACCATGCAGGTGTTCTCGTCCATGACGATCATGCCGCCCGAGCCCATGATTGAGCCCGCCTGAGTCAAGCTGTCGTAGTCGATGGCGAGGTCGAACATGCTTGCCGGGATACATCCGCCGGAAGGCCCACCGGTCTGAACCGCCTTGATCCTGGCTTCGCTCACAGGCCCGCCGCCGATGTCATGAACAAGCTGACTGATTTTCATGCCGAGGGGCACCTCAACCAGCCCGGTGTTCTTGATCTTTCCGACCAGAGAAAAGATCTTGGTGCCGGTGTTTCCCGGGACACCGACCTTGGTGAATTCCTCGGCGCCGCGGTTGATGATGACCGGAATGTTGGCCAGAGTCTCGACGTTGTTGATGCAGGTGGGATGGCCCCAGATTCCCTTTTCGATCGGATAGGGCGGCCGTTGCCTTGGTTCCCCCATGCGGCCCTCAATCGATTTGATCAGGGCAGTTTCCTCGCCGCACACAAAAGCACCCGCACCCCGGACTATGTCGACATCGAAATCAATTCCTGTGCCCAATATGTTTTCGCCGAGGATGCCGAGGTCGCGGGCCTGGCGCAGGGCAATGAGCGTATGCTTGATTGCCAGGGGATACTCTGTGCGCACGTAGATGAATCCGCGCGTGGCCCCGATTGCCACTCCCGCAACCATCATCCCTTCAAGAATGCAGTGAGGATTTCCCTCGAGCAGGCTGCGATCCATGTACGCGCCGGGGTCCCCCTCATCGCAATTACAGACGATATACTTCTGTTCTCCTTTCTTGCCGGATGCCCTGGCCAATTCCCATTTCCTGCCGGTCGGAAAGCCGGCCCCGCCGCGCCCCCTGAGGCCCGATTCCTTTACCTCGCTGATGATGAATTCGGGGTCATTGATTGACAACGTCTTCTCCAGAGCCGCATATCCACCTTGTCCGACATAGTCGAAAACCCGAATAGGGTCGAGCCTCTGGTTATTCCCCAGAATCGTGCGTGTCTGCAGCTTGAAAAACGGTATATCCTCCTGCGTGAGGCAAGACCGCCGCTCGCCAGCCTCCTTGTAGATCAACTCCTCGTCGACCCGGCCATGGATTGCCGAGTCGATTACTCGTGGGACATCTTCCATTTTGAGCTTGGGGTAAAGATGGCGGCCGGGTTCTATGACAACAAATGGGTCCATTTCACAGAATCCCTGACAACCGGTGATCCTGAGTCCAATCCTCTCCTGCAGAGCGTGATCAATGATGTAGCGCTTTATGACTCGGATGACATCGTTGGAGCCGCTTGCCAGCCCCCCCGTCCCGGCGCAAACGACCACCGTCGGCTTGTTATATTGAATCTCTCTCTCACTCTGTATGCGCCTGCGGAAATCAGAAAACTCGTTTAGAGATGCAAGTCTCTTCATATTCCGGAACCTCTGTCAGCACTCTCGCTAAAAGTTGACGCCGGTCAGATCCAGCATGTGGCCTTCACATCCGCGTCGTGAGCAGATCTGCATCATCCCGCCGCTTCTCACGATCATCGGCACCATCGGCGCGCCGCATTCGAAACAGCTGGATGCAGATACGAGCTCTGCATGACAGTGCGGGCAAAAAAAGTTCACCACCGCCCCTCTGGGAATCAACTGGTTATATTTGACCGGGGGCCTGCCATACAGGGACGACAACCTCAGCCAGCCGTGCAGATGACCAAACGAGACCGTTATCCGGATCGAAGGGAAACCGTCGATGTAATGAGTTCGATCAATCAGGCTGTGATTGCAGCGAGGGCAGCTCACTTCTATTGGAAAGACGCGCTGGTCCTGCGTGCCTCCAACTACACCTGGTCCGACACTTGCGCTGTCAAGCACTTGTTTCACTTTACCAGCGGTTACATGTGGGAAATAGCGGCCATCCACTACGACAACCGGCCCTAATGCGCAAGCCCCGAGGCAGTTGACTGTCTCAAGGGTAAATTCCCTGTCGCAGGTTGTCTGTCCCGGCTTGATTCCAAGTTGCTGCTGGACTTCCTTGGCGATGTTGGGTGCGTTGCGCACATGACATGCCGTGCCGAGACAGACCGATACAAGATGCTTACCCCGCGGTTTCAGGCTGAAGGCCCTGAAGAAAGTTGCTACTCCATAGACATCGACCAGAGACTTTCCGGTTTTTTCCGCAACCAACTTGAGGGCCTCTTCGGTCAGATAACTGTACCTGCCTTGGATCTCCTCGAGAATTGATATCAGTCCGCCGCCGTCGGATTTGTGCTTGTCAACGATTGAAACAATATCCTCCGATTTCATGGTGTGCCTTTCAGAGGAGAGAGATAGCAGATATCAATGCGATTCCTGATGGGCGTTCCTTTTCTAGAGATACTCCTCGCAGTGCCAAATGCTTTGGCCGGGAACGCCAAACACGCAAGTTGTGCGATTCTCGCAGTTGATGCAGAGCCCTTTATATTGCTCTGACCTGTCCTCAGACGAGACTGCTTCCGGCTTCAATCTCCAATCTGCGCGAGGCAAGTCAACGTGGTCATCAAATTCGTCGCATTCGAGAACGGGCCGCTGGGTGTCCCGGCGAAAACAGCAGGATTCGGCGTGATTGCAGGTTGAGCAAATTCCCAGAAAAACTGCGGGCTGATCGAGAACTGGCTTTTGCCTTGTACTTTCAATGCGTATTGCAAACTTCCTACTGCGGCTTCTCCTGACAATCTTTTTTTCGGGAGCCTCGACAAGTGACATTGTTTTACCTCCTCAGTGAGATATAAACAGCCGGCCCCTCGAGAAAGTGCGCGACGTCGAGGAGCCTTCCGCCTTGATGGAATGCAACTGCAATGCCAGATTGAACAGGGGAACCATTCATCTGAACGAGGCTTCGATCAAAACTCCTAAGCCAAGATCGCCCATGGATTTCGCGGGAGTTTGATTGTCTTGTCCAGCCTTTAACCTGTTGGCCAGGCCATTGCGCATGGCTCTTGCACTGGGGATTTATGAACCACCGGGGCGGATTTCACCGCGAGATGTGTATGCCTGACCATGGGCAATTCCTGTTCGGTCGAGCCCCATCTCCGCAATATTCCATGCTGTCCAGATACGCCTGCAGCTCCGCGAGGCCATCCGCCAGCAGAAACAGAGGCTTAAAGCCAGCAAGCAGCAATTCGGCAAGGGAAGTAGCGAATTGAAGACCGCCCGCCGGCAATTGCGCGAGGATCAAAAAGCACTCCTGCGACTGCGAAAGACCCGCACGCACATTCGAAAGAGTCCGGCCGTCCGGAAGAGGAAACTATAAAGCACGATTCTGTATAACGATGGAGGCATATAAACATGACCGTCACCGTATCTGTAAAGGGTTGGGTCGTCATCCCAGCCGAGCTGCGCAAAAAGCACAATCTGCACCCCGGCACCCAGGTGCAGGTTGTGGATTATGGCGGTGTGTTGGCCCTCGTGCCGAAGTTGGCAGATCCGGTGCACCAGGCTGCCGGAATGCTCAAGGGACGCACGTCCCTCCGTCGCGCCCTGGTGGCGGAACATCGGGCAGAGCGACGCAAGGAGAAGGCGCGTGGCCACTGATCCGTCCGTTTATGCGCTGGATAGTTTTGTCCTGCTGGCCTACCTGGAGGGCGAAGTGGGGAAGCCCCGAGTAATCGACCACGCCTAGAAGGCGTGGCTTTGGCTTGCCCCGCACAGCGGGGCGATTCGGAGCAACCCTCGGCGTCGGGGTCGGTATCGGAATCGGGATCGAATCGGAGTCGATGGTAGCCATCCTGCTCCTTGATAAGCCTCGATTTTCAATGCCGATTCCGATACCGATAGCGATCCCGACCCCGAGGATTCTTCGTTCCTGGTCCTGTGGTAGGTGGTAAACGGTATCGACGGCTCGCCGGAACGGCAGAGCCTTTCAGGGTCGCACGGCCAAAGGCCGTGGTTTTAGCCTATAATAACGAGCCTGATTTCTGGCAACATGGCGACATTGTTCTGGTTTATAATCCCGACTTGATCGACTTGAGTTCATGCAGCAATCAACAAGTCCCAGTTCAGGACCTCAAACGGAAGGATCTTTGCGTGGATTGCGATCCAAAAATCGGAGGATTGCCATGGTTATTAGTTTTTGCCCTCATTGTGGACAGCGCCTGCAGGCGCCGGCCCGCTTCTGCGATAATTGCGGTGCACCGCTCATGGGAGAGCCTGAGAGAGAGGCACGGCATCCGGCGTTAGATCAGCGGTTCACGAAACCGGCCGGCGTGCGGCCATCATCGCACGAGCCTCGCCAGGAAGGCTCGAACGCAGGGGAAGTAACTTCGCCCCATGGGTTGGATGAATGGACGCTGAACCTCATTCTCGGAGCATCCTTCGCTTTTGCGCCGTTGGACACGCAGTTCCTTTATCTCTTGAATGGAGAAAGGGGCTGGGTGAGGTGGGTGCCAGTATCCCTGATCAATGACATGAAGGGACTCGATCTATTGGGGTGCGCCTCAGTAAGATATTACGTGCAGGGTATTGATTTTACTTACGTGGAAGACTCCATGCGGGTCGATGTGGCTCCCGATGTCGCCTCTGCCTATGCCGAGCAGGAAAAAAACGGATTGATCGGCATCGACGTATTC
>JBEKYG010000249.1:0-7187 GCA_049511215.1 Acidobacteriota bacterium
CTCTTAATCAACTTGAGGAGGTGGATCATGCGCTTGCTGCTATCTGCCTTTGCGTTCTTGTCCCTTTTAGGTAGCCCGGTTGCGATTCAATCAACCAAACAGGTCGTTCGACTCGGTTCCGATCTCAAGCTCCCCTTCAGCCCGGCAGTCAAAACGGGCAAATTCATCTATCTCTCCGGCGCTCTGGCCACCGACGAAAACGGCCGGTTTGCCGGCGGCGACATCAAAGCGCAGACGACGCGCATTCTGGATAATCTCGGTCGAGTCCTTAAAACGGCGGGATCGAAGCTGGAAAACGCGGTAGCCGTTTCCGTCTATCTCCGCGACATCTCCGATTTCCCGAACATGAATGAGGTCTATCAGGGCTGTTGGCCCAAGGATCCGCCTGCCCGAACGACGGTTGCGGCAAATCTCGCCATGCCGGAAGCGCTCATTGAGATTTCGATGATTGCCGTTCCGGACGGCGCAGAGCGACAGGTCATACTTCCGGATGGATGGGTCAAATCTCCCAACCCATACAGCTATGGTATCCGCTCAGGCGATACGATGTATTTGTCCGGATTGCTGGCACGAAGCGGCAAGGACAATTCCTTCATCGCAGGGGACATCAAGGTTCAAACCAAGGCCGTGATGGACAACGCGGGTGAGATTTTGAAGGCCGGCGGCATGACCTATGCCGATGTTGCCGGCACCCGGATCTACATCACCGACACGGCCACGTTCCAGGACATGAATGCGGCCTATCGGACCTATTTTCCCAAGGATCCGCCCGCGCGCGCTACCGTGAAGACGGGTCTCATGAGCCCGCAGGCGGTGGTGGAAATCAGTCTGGTGGCAGTCAAAGGAGGCGTTCGGGAGGCCATCAACCCGCCGAACCCGGACGGCAGCCCGGCGCAACCCAACCCCAACCTGAGCTCGGCGATCAGGGTTGGGAATCATCTTTTTCTTTCCGGTACGCTCGGGAATGACGCAAGCAACAGGGGTGATGCAGCGGCGCAGACGCGTGCGACACTGTCGCGAGTTGGAAGGACGCTCAAGCTTGCGGGCTTCGACTGGACCGACGTGGTGGACTCAACGGTTTACATCACCGACATGAAAAACATGAACGCCATGAACGAAGCCTACCGGGAGGTCTTTAAGAATGATCCTCCTGCACGCGTGGCCGCGGAGACGGGCCTGGTCAGCCCGGACGCCCTCGTCGAGATCATGTTCATGGCCGTAAAATAAGTTTCTCCGTCAAACCGGCCACCTAAAGCGCGCCAAAGAGCTGCCCGCAACAGTTGCGCAGGGGAATTCTGGAATCCGCGGGCGCCCACTTGGCCCGCGAAGAAACTCACGGATCGATAGGAAAGTCATGGCGGGAAGGGTGCGGCCGTCCGGCGTCGCTTTCAACGGGGTAACCGCCGTGCATTCTTCGGTTCCAACCGTATCGGCCGTCTGACTGCCAAGAGATCTTCGCGGTCTTGTTACCGTAATCGTTGCTCGACGTACTCTTTTAACGTCCCGGCATTAGTTGAAGTCAGAGTCGCTGCAATCGACCACAGATATTCACACCGCGTCAGTCTGGTGTCGACGCCCTGCGGCAATCCTGTCAGTGTGTTCGTCGGTGTCCTGCCGACGAGGCGCCCCCAAGAGTGATATCGGACATTCCAGCCGGGTCGCTGGGGCTCCGATCGTCTGACCAGGCGATCGTACTGCCCACCTGCCGGATTCGATAGCGTCCGCCGACATCGAGGCGCTGAACGGCGGCGAACTCCTCAGAGCATCGACTGGCTACTCCGGAGCATCTGGCCCGGCCTGAATCAGACCAACTGTGCGGGTTTAGAGGCGGGTTCCCATTAGGGTTTTGACCTCGCAATGCGGCTTGTTCCGGCCGTCCGCCGGTGCTAAGCTGCTTCCAGCAAAAAATAGGCGAACTGCACTCTTTCCAACCAGGAGACTTCGATGCAGCGGATTATCCACTTCTGTGCACGCGTCATGGTAGCTACCGCTCTCATGCTTGCCGGCTTCGCCCATGTGGGGGAGGCGTCGCCGCCCGCGCCTCAAGGATCGAGGATTCCGACTCCTGAATCCGTTTTCGGGTTCTCCATCGGATCGGACGGCCACCTCGTCGACTATGAGCAGTCGATGGAATATTTCAAGAAGCTCGCCGCGGCGAGCAATCGGATCCATCTCATCAACGTCGGCAAGACATCGTTCGGCCGCGAATGGACGGCAGCGATCATCACCTCACCCGCGAATTATGCCAAGCTCGACCACTACCGGCAGATCAACATGCGGCTCGCGCACCCCACGGGACTCACCGACGCAGAGGCGCACCAGCTCGCGCGCGAGGGGAAGGTCATCATCGACATCAGCGGAGGGCTGCACGCGACCGAGATCGCGGGCGCGCAGCACACCCCGCAGCTCGCATACGAAATGCTTTCGCGGGCCGATGAACCGCAGATGAAAGAGATCCTCGACAACGTCATCTTCTTCCTCTGGCCTACTATCAATCCCGACGGGCAGGACATCGAGGTGAACAACTGCCGGGCCACGATGGCCGGCAAACCGCGGCTGACGAACGAGCCCTACGAAAAGTACATGGGGCACGACAATAATCGCGACAGCTACATGATGAACGGCATCGAGTCGCGCATCCGCCAGCGCGTCTGGCGCGAGTGGGAGCCGGACATCATTTACGTGCACCACCAGTCGTCGCCGTTCCCGACCCGCATCTGGGTCCCGCCGTTCGCCGATCCGGTAGGCCTGCGCACGCCGCCGATTGTGGCCAGCGAGATCAACACGATCGGCACGCTGATCGCCCAGGAGCTGGACGCACACGAGCAGCCGGGAGCCGTACACATGCTCGACACCTTCGATGCCTATTACCCGGGATATATCGACTACATGGCCGTGTATCAGAACATTCCCGCATGGTGGACGGAGACGCAGGGAGGCGGGTGTGCAACCACCAGGACGACGACCGCGGCTGACCTGCCTGCCAAGTATAAGGACACGCGCCCGACGGCGCTTTACCTAAACCCGTGGATCGAGGGGAGCTGGAGCCTGCGCGATGCGGTCAATGTGATGATCACGGCATCCATGGCCACGCTTCGCTATGGTGCCAAGTTCAGGGAAGACGTGCTCTACAACCGGTACCAGTCAGGACGCGACGTCATCAAGAAGTACGCCACCAAGGGACCGTTTGCCTACATCGTCCCACAGGAACAGCACGACCCTGTGGCCCCAGTGGAATTGCTGCGCCGGTTTGCCTTCCATGGCATCCGCATCAGCCAGCTCGATCGTGACGTCGCGTATGACGGCGCCACCTATCCGAAGGGGACGTGGGTCATCCCGATGGACCAGGAGTTCGCGTCGCTGGTGCAGGAAATTTTTGAAGTGCAGCACTATCCGGACATGGGGGAAGACACCCCCTACGACGCGGCCGGCTGGACACTACCATTCCAGATGGGCGTGAACGTCATCGAAGGGCACGTGCCCCTCTCCCAGGAATTCCGGGCCGCACTGAAGCCGGTGCCGCCGGGCAAGCCGGCGGACTGGCACACGGCGCCTGACGCGCCGTTAACCACGAACGCCGAGGCGGCAGGGATCGTTCCGCGGCCGGGCAAGATCACCGGGACGGGCGATACCGTCCTGCTCGACCCGGCACAGAACAATTCGTTCAAGCTCATCGCCCGCGCTCTTGCCGATGGCGGCAGAGTGAGCTTCCGGGGATCGGGCGCCGAGGCGCGTTATCTCGTTTCCGGCGTAGCCGGCTCGAAGCTCGACCAGTGGGCATCCGAGTTGTGGGTCACGGGCGAGCGCACCTCGAGCTCGTCCGAATTGACGGTCTCCGGCTCACCCCCGCGCATCGGGCTCGGTAATGACGGATGGGCAGAGTGGTTGCTCGATTCCTTCGGCGTGAAGTACACGAAGATCACGTCGGCCGATCTTGCCGCCGGCAATCTTATCTCGAAATTCGACGTGCTCATCCTTCCCAGTGGCGTGGGTGGGGGTGGCCGAGGAAGCGGGGGCGGCGCTGCTGCGGCCGGCGGCCGCGCTGGGGGCGCCGCGGGCACGGCCTCTGAGGAGATTCGTGCCGTGGATGAATTCGTGAAGAGCGGCGGCACGGCGGTCTCCTGGGCGAATGGCGCCACCAGCGCTGCCCAAGCACTCCAGCTTCCGGTGCGCAGCAACACGTCCGGCCTCGGGCGCAAGGATTACTTTACCGGCATCTCGATCATGGAGATTGCGGTCGATCCCACTCACCCGGTGATGGCTGGCATGCCGTCCAGCGCCGAAGTTGTCGTCCAGAATCCGCCTGCGTTCACGACGACCGACGGTTTTGAGGGAACGGTGCTCGCGAAGTACCAGAAGGAGGGCTCGCCGCTGCGCTCGGGTTTCCTCACGGCCGGTGCGGAGAAGTACCTTCAGGGATACGCCGCCGCGCTCGATATCAAACACGGGAGCGGGCATGTGGTTCTCCTGGCGTTCAACCCGAACTGGCGCGGCCAGCCCACCGGGTCGTTCCGGATGATCCTCAACTCGCTGTTCTTCGGGAAGGAGGTCGCCGCACAGGCCAAGGGAGCGCCGGGGTTCTGGACCCCGCCCTCCAGCGAGAAATGACCGCATTGAGGTGACCTATGTGGGATGGGAACTGACGACGGCAAGGTCTTGACCTTTGCCTGTAACCGGAAACTGGAGGAAACGCCGTTCCACCCCTCGCACGCCCTGAGTCTGCCGAAGGAACAGACGAATCCCTTCAAGGCAGATACTCAAACCATCCGGGTCCTGAAAAAAGGATTCTATGGTGTTTGGTAATTCCGGAGTGAACCCTGCGTGCTGACCAGGGCAGCGCAGTCCTTTCAGTTCGCACCGGCAAATCGCAGGACCGCATCTCAATGAACGCCGAAATCATCAAGAGTTACGCACAACTGCTGGCACAGATCGAGAAGCACACGCGCGGCCCAATACGAAGCGCTGCGCGGTCAACAAAGAGATTGTTGCGCCGTCATGGGAAAGGGCCCTATAATCGCACTGCCCTCCGCCGAATTCCCCAAGCAGCGCGATCTGTAGATTCCTGTCTTTGCATTAGAAAAGCCTAGGAGCCCGTCCGAGAATTAGGAGGGGTCGCGCGCATGGGGCTTGCGAGGCGAGCTCAAGGCGCGAGGAGGAGGCGATGTCGCTGCACATCGTTGACGACGAGCAACGCAGAGATCGCCCCGCAACCCCCATGCGCCCTTCGGGTTCCGGCGGTGGATGACGGATACGGTGTTCGGGCTCACCTACGACCCGTCGGGAGCGGAGACCTAACAGGCCGATGATACCGACGGCTGCCGTAGAATCCATGATGCCGAAACCTATGACGAGAACAAAATTCCCGTTACGCTTCGCATAACGGGCCAAGTCCTGTTTTTGGAGGGGAGGATAAAATGTTGTACGGGAACAGCGTGCGTCGTGAGTTCATCAAGCGATTCGCAGCCGGCGCAGCCATAACACTGCCTGCGCTGACGTCACACGGGGAAGCGGCCACGGCTGGGATGCTCGAACCGCCCGCCAAATCGCCGTTGTGTTACGACGTCGTCGACTTTGGCGCCGTGGGCGACGCCAAAACCCTCTGCACTGCCAGCATACAGAAGGCAGTGGACGCGTGTGCGAAAGCAGGAGGCGGCCGGGTCGTTTTCCCCACGGGCAAATACCTTACCGGCCCGATTTTTCTGAAGAGCAACATCCACGTGGAAGTGCCGGCCGGTGCTGTTGTGCTCGGCAGCATCGACTTCGAAAGAGTGCCCTCGATTGCCGGCCGTTGGGAAGGAATTGACCGCACGGTGTACGCCTCCATGTTCACGGGCCTGGACCTGGAGAACGTCTCCATCACCGGCCGCGGTGTCATCGACGGCCAGGGAGAAGCCTGGTGGAAAGCCTTCCGGGTCGTGTCCGACATGCGCCGGAAACTCGGGCTCGAAGACCGCGAGCCGGAGAACCCTCCGGGCTCGCCGCTCAGATGGAGCCGCCCGCGCATGATCAACCTGTATCGCTGCAAGAATGTCCTGATCAGTGGATTGACGGTCGTGAATTCTC
The DNA here is from genome assembly GCA_049511215.1 of Acidobacteriota bacterium. Taxonomy (GTDB): domain Bacteria; phylum Acidobacteriota; class UBA6911; order UBA6911; family UBA6911; genus JAFNAG01. Next base: position 6,064 of record JBEKYG010000249.1, read on the forward strand.
CGGCATGGAACATCCACCCGGTCCTGTGCGACAACGTCATGATCGACCAGGTGACCATCCGTGCTCCCGCCGACTCGCCCAACACCGACGGCATCGATCCGGATTCCTGCAGGAACCTGCGGATCACGAATTGCTACATCAGCGTAGGGGACGACTGCATCACGATCAAGTCCGGCTACAAACCCCAGCAGGCGGGCAAGAATATCCCCAGCGAAAACATCGCCGTGTCCAACTGCGTGTTTGCGAGGGGACACGGAGGCGTTGGCATCGGCAGCGAAACTTCCGGGGGTGTACGCAACGTGACCGTGAGCAACTGCGTCTGTGAAGGAACCGATCGCGGCCTGCGCTTCAAGACGGCCAGAAGCCGCGGCAATGTCGTGGAGAACTTCCGCGCCGTCGGGGTCGTCATGCGCGGCGTTGGCGACGCCATTTCGGTCACCATGTTATACAACGCCAGCGATCCTCGCACTCCCCAACCGGTCAATGAAGGAACCCCCATTTTCCGGAACATCCATCTGAGCGACATCACGGCGAGCGACGTGAAACGTGCGGCTCTGATCGAAGGCCTGCCCGAAATGCCTATCCAGGGACTCAGCATCAGCAACCTCGTGGTAAACGGCGCGGGCACAGGCATCACCTGCTCCAATGTGGCCGGCATGACCTTTGATAACATCGTAGTGAATGCGGAGAAGGGTCCCGCCATGGAAGTGGCCGGCGCGCGCGGGATCGAGGTCCACCGGTTCTCGGACCGCAATCCCAAGAAGGACCAGCCGGTGATTCGCTTCGAGAACGTCGAAGACGGGCTCATACAGTCGTGCCCAACAGCCGTGGGCACGGGAACATTCCTGGAGCTCAAGGGTGCGGACAATCGCGAAATCAGCCTGATCACCAACCGGCTCAGCCGGGCATCGAAGGAAATTGCATTTGTGGCGGGGGCATCAGAATCTGCCGTCGTCAAACGTCTTTGAGAGGATATATCGGACCAACACAAAGACTCGAAGACTCTAACCCAACTTCCGAATTTGGCGGAGCAGAATCCTTTGTTTATGCGGGTTTCGGAGTTTTTTCAGTCACTATGTTTCCGGTGCTGCAGGCATTTCCTTCAGTCCAAAGATGTTGTAAGG